>JACQGZ010000309.1 GCA_016199305.1 Armatimonadota bacterium
CCTGCTCAAGGTCACCGACGCATCCAGCAAGGTGCTCTACGAGGCGTCCAGCGAGCGGGTGGCGGCGCTCTCACCCGAAGTGGCCTACCTGATGACCGACATCCTCAAGGGCGTCATCACGTGGGGCACGGGCCGCGCCGCCGTGATCGGGCGGCCGGCCGCGGGGAAGACGGGCACCACCGACGACTACCGCAACGCCTGGTTCATCGGCTACACGCCACAGCTGAGTACGGCGGTCTGGGTGGGCAACGACGACAACGCGCCGATGCGGCGGGTCGTGGGGGGCGGGCTGCCGGCCCAGATCTGGGCCGCCTTCATGAAGCCGGCCATGGCCAAGGAGCAGAAGTTGGATTGGACCCGGCCGGACGGTATCGTCGCGCGCAGCGGCGAGATCTACATTCGCGGCACCGAACCGCCGGAGGCGGAACCGACGCCCGCCCTGGGGACCGGCCCCGGCGCTCTGCCGGGAACCGCCCCGGGCGCGCAACCCGCGGTGGCCGCCGCGGCGCCGGCGCTGTCCATCGACAGCCCGGCCGACGGCGTCCAGGTGCAGACGCCGGTGGTCATCGCCGGGACCACGGCGCCGGGGGCGACGGTGCGCATCGTGGTCGTGGCCGACAGCGGGCTGGTGACGGTGACGCTGGTGGAGAGTTACATCCCGGCGGACGACCGCGGCCGCTTTGCCTATGAATTTCGCCCGGCGGCGCCGATTCCCGGGATGAAGTACGTCATCACCGTCACGGCCATCGGCCCCCAAGGGGCCTCCGCCAGCCTGACGATCACCGTCGTCGAAGCCGGACCCTGAAGGGCGAAGACCCGCACCCTCCGAAACCGAACTACTGGATTACGGTTTCGTCAGGTGCGGGTCTTCGCCCCTCATGCACACCTTCACCCGATTGGACGGCCACCGGCCGGCGAGCACGGATAGGTAGGGCGGAGGGACCACATCCCCCGAAACCGTGAGCTTGTAGTTCGGTTTCGGGGGATGTGGTCCCTCCGCCTCAGCCTTAGGTGGGAGCGCGCTCCTGGGCAGGTGGGAGCAGCAGCCGCAGGAAGTACGGCAGGTCGGCTTCCCATTCCCACCGCGCCTCATCTTCTACTCCGGTCAGGATGCGCCAATAGGCCGTCGCCTGGTGGAGGGCGGCCAGAGGGCGCGACGCTTCGTAGGCTGCCATCAAGCGGTCCATCGGGTGGTAGGCCGTCCAGGGCTCCAGGTATACCCGCAGCAGGCGGTCGCGCGCGTCAGGGTGCTCCGGCAACCTCCGAAACATGAAAAACGGCAGCAGGCTGAAGAACGGATGGGCCACGCCCGCGTCCGACCAGTCGAAGACGATGCTCCGGTCGCCGGCCGAGACGATGTTCCCCGCATGCGAGTCTCCATGCTCGAGCGTCTCGGGGAGCCCGTAGCCGGCCAGGCCCGCGCACAGGTCCTTGAGTCGCGGCGCCATCCGCGAGAGGGCGTCCCGCTCGGCGGTGGTCAGGGCGTCGCGCCAGGACGTCGGCGTGGACACGGCGTACGCCAGCAGCGGATCGACCTGGGTGGCCAGTCTCTCCAGGCGCCTGTCGGCGAAGCCTGACGCCAGCAGTTCGTCGGTGCGCTCGACGCAGCCGAGCTGCATCCAAGCCAGCACGCGGAGAGCGTCTTCCCAGGGGCCGATCTCCGGCACGGCGGCGAGGCGCGTCCCTCCCACGTCTCGCATCAGCATCCAGGAGCGTTGTTCGTCCACGGCGAGCACCTCCGGGGTGTGCCCGGGGAAGCGCCGCGCCACGTACCGGGTGATGAGGGGTTCTGTGGCAAAGATGTCCGCAGAGGCCTTGAAGTACAGGGTTCCCGCGCTCGTGGCTACGCGCAGGATGGTGGAGATCGTCCACGCTCGCGCCTGCTGCACCGGGCCCGTCGGGCGCAGGCCGAGCGCCTCGAGCTGCGTCAGGATCCAGGCGACGGCCGTCTGAAACCACCCCGGGCGCGCCCAGGGAACGCGTCGCGGCGGGGTGCCGCCCGGCTGTCGCTCAAACCAGCCGGCCACCAGCGCTCGGTCTCCGGGCAGCGTCACCGCGAGGCCGTCGAGGTCCTCGCTCCCCACCCACCGAGCGGCGACCGGAATCTGCCCGCCCGGGCCGTGGTGCTCCAGCTCGTAGGTTCTGATGCGCTCGACCGTTGCTGGGTCCGGGGGCACGCGGCGCAGGATGGTGGCCTCCAGCCCCAGCCGCGCCTGCACGGTCCGGGTGACCTCGTCCACCTCCGCCCACGAGCGCTCTCCGCGCGTCTGCCAGCGCGGCAGGGACCAGCCCTCGCCGTCACGCTGCAACAGGATCCGTCGACCGTCGCGGTCGGCGATGAGGACGGCGTACGTGATGGTCCGGTCGGCGGCATCGTCGGTCATCCGTGGGCCCCGGGCGGCATGGCGTAGCCTCTGCCAGGATAGCGACCGCCGGTCGGGCAACACAAGCCGACCACCGGTAGGCTATAATGTCGCTGTTCACCACGGAGGACCGCCATGTCCGGCCACTCGAAGTGGCACAACATCCGCATCAAGAAGCAAAAGGTGGATCAGGTGCGGGGGAAGCTCTTCAGCCGCCTCTCCCGCGAGATCACCGTCGCCGCCAAGGAAGGCGGCGGCAACCCGGAGGGC
>JACQGZ010000317.1 GCA_016199305.1 Armatimonadota bacterium
ATCCTGATCACGCCGGTGGCCCTGGAAGAGGGGCTGCGCTTCGCGGTGCGGGAGGGCGGGCGGACGGTGGGCGCCGGCGTCGTCACCGCCGTCGTGGAATGATGTCGCCTTTGGCGGTTGGTAGGGGGCGGGTGGTGGGCCTCAGATGAAGCAGAAGATTCGCATCAAGCTCCGCGCCTTCGACCACAAGGTCCTCGATCAATCGGCTGAGAAGATCGTCGACACCGTCAAGCGCACCGGCGCCCGCATCAGCGGGCCGGTGCCGCTGCCCACCGCGCGGAACATCTTTACGGTGATCCGCTCGCCCCACATCGACAAGGAATCGATGGAGCACTTCGAACTGCGCACGCACAAGCGCCTGATCGACATCCTGGAGCCCACGCAGAAGACGGTGGACGCCCTGATGCACCTCGACCTCCCGGCCGGGGTGGACATCGAGATCAAGCTGTGACCGGAGCGACCACGATGGCCACCCTGCTGGGACGCAAACTGGGGATGACGGAACTCTTCGACGAGGCGGGCCACCGCGTCCCGGTGACACTGGTGGAGGCCGGTCCCGTCGTCGTGGTGGATCGCAAGACGCCGGAGCGCGACGGGTACGAGGCGGTGCGCCTCGGGTTTGGGGCGATCAAGGAGCGCCGGGTCGGCAAGGCCCTGCGCGGCGTCTACGCCAAGGCCGGCGTCGCCCCGCAGCGCCACCTCCGGGAGGTCCGGGGGCCCGCGGGCGCCGGCGCGCAGCCGGGACAGACGCTCACCGCGGAGGCCTTCGCCCCGGGGGACATCGTCGACGTGGTCGGGACCAGCCGCGGCAAGGGGTTCACCGGCGCGATGAAGCGCCACGGCTTCAGCGGCCAGCGGGCCACGCACGGCGTCTCGCTGATGCACCGCGCGGTGGGATCGATCGGCTCCTCCAACATGGCCCGCGTCCTCCCCGGGAAGCGGATGCCGGGCCGGGCCGGGAGCGCGCGCGTCACCGTGCGCGGGTTGCGCGTGGTCAAGGTGGAAGCGGAACGGAACCTGCTCTACCTGCGCGGGGCGGTGCCCGGGGTGCGCGGCAGCCTCCTGCTGCTCCGGGGGGCCCGGGCGACGGGCTCCGGGCGGACGCGCCGGGCGGCCAAGGAGAAGGAGCGATCCTGATGGTGAAGGCCACCCTGGTGGACGGAACAGGCGCCTCCCGGGGCGAGGTCGATCTCCCGGCCCTCTTCGGGGCGACGCCCAATTCCGACGTCGTCCACGAGGCGCTCCTCTGGCAGCTCGCGGGACGACGCCTCGGCACCCACGCCACGAAGACCCGGGGCCAGGTGCGCGGCGGCGGCCGCAAGCCCTGGCGGCAGAAGGGAACCGGGCGGGCCCGCGCCGGCAGCCGGCGGTCGCCGATCTGGGTCGGCGGAGGGATCACCTTCGGTCCCCTGCCGCGGCAGCACGGCTACACGCTGCCGAAGCGGGTGCGGCGCCTGGCGATCCGCTCCCTGCTGGCGGATCGGGCGCAGGGCGGCCAGGTGATCGTGGTGGAGGATCTCCGCCCGGCCGCGCCGCGGACACGCGACCTGGCGGCGGCGCTGGCGAAGATGGGGGTCGGTGGGAGGAAGGCGGTGTTGGTGACGGCCACGCCCGACGTCACGCTGACGAAAGCGGCGGCCAACCTGCCGGGCGTGACGGTGCTTACCGCCCGTACCCTCAATGTCCACGACCTCCTCACCCACGCCGCCCTGGTCGTGACGCGGGAGGCCCTCGACCTGCTGGCCGAGGTGTGGGGAGGGCGCGGGCGATCGGACGGCGCCGCGCGGAGGGCGAAGCGATGAGCGTCGACGCCCGGGCGGTGATCCGGCGCCCGATCCTGACGGAGAAGAGCATGCGCGGCACCGAGCGCGGCAAGTACACCTTTGAGGTCTCCCCGGGCTACAACAAGCTCGCCATCCGGGAGGCGGTGGAGCGGCTGTTCAACGTGAAGGTGGCCAAGGTCAACGTCGTGCACCTGCCCGGGCGCCGGAAGCGCCGCGGACCGCACTTCTACCAGACGGCGGGACGGCGCAAGGCGGTCGTCACGCTGCGGGCGGGGGACAAGATCGACCTGGAGAGCCTGACATAAGGTCGCCGGAGGGGAGTTGCCCGCCGGAGAGGCGGGCGGAGGTTGGGACAAGGAGCAATGGGCATCAAGAAATTCAAGCCGACGACGCCGGGACGGCGCTTCATGACCGTCCACACCTTCGACGAGATCACCAAGCGCCGGCCCGAACCGGCGCTGACCGAGCCCCTGGCCCGCGCCGCGGGCCGGAACGCGCAGGGCAAGGTGACGGTGCGCCACCGCGGGGGTGGCCAGCGGCGCCTCTACCGCCTCATCGACTTCAAGCGGGACAAGGACGGGGTGGCCGCCCGCGTGGCCGCGATCGAATACGACCCGAACCGCTCCGCCCGCATCGCCCTCCTCCACTACGTGGACGGGGAGAAGCGCTACATCCTGGCTCCGGTAGGGCTGCGGGTCGGGGGGCGGGTGACCTCCGGACCCGACGCGGAGATCCAGCCGGGCAACGCCCTGCCGCTGCGCCACATCCCGGTGGGGACGATCGTGCACAACATCGAGCTGCGGCCGGGGCGGGGCGGCCAGCTGGTGCGGTCGGCCGGCGGCGGCGCGCAGATCATGGCGAAGGAGGGCGCGGTGGCCCACCTGCGCCTGCCCTCGGGGGAGGTACGGCTGGTTCCCGTGGACTGCCGCGCCACGGTCGGCCAGGTCGGCAACGTGGAGCATGAGGCGATCAAGATCGGCAAGGCCGGGCGCAACCGGTGGATGGGCTGGCGCCCCTCGGTGCGTGGCGTGGCGATGGATCCCAGCAGCCACCCGCACGGCGGCGGGGAGGGGCGCTCTCCGATCGGGATGCCGGGACCGGTCACCCCCTGGGGCAAGCCCACGCTGGGGGCGAAGACCCGGCGGCGCCAGGCCAGCGACCGGATGATCGTGAAGCGCCGCAGCAAGTAAATCGGCGGGGGTGCCCCGGGCCCCGCGAGTTCGCCTGAGCGCACTCGCGGGGTGGGGTTATAAGGAGAGAACGAGATGGCGCGTTCGAAGAAGAAGGGCCCGTTCGTGGACACGCATCTGCTCGAGAAGGTGCGGGATCTCAACCGCACGCGCGAGCGGCGCGTGGTGCGCACCTGGTCGCGGCGGTCCACCATCCTGCCGGAGTTCGTGGGGCACACCATCGCCGTCCATGACGGCCGCAAGCACGTGCCGCTCTACATCACCGAGCAGATGGTGGGGCACAAGCTCGGCGAGTTCGCGCCCACCCGCACCTTCCGCGGCCACGGCGCGCACACCGAGCGCGCGACGGGCCCGAGGTAACGCGGACCGGGAACGCGGACCGAGGAGAGAGACCAGACGTGGAGGCAAAGGCGGTAACCCGATACGTCCGCATGGCGCCGAGGAAGGTGCGGCGGGTGACGGCGCAGATCCGCGGCCGGCCGGTGGAGGAGGCGCGGGCGATCCTGCAGTTCCTCCCCCACGCGGCGGCGCGGGTGGTGGCCAAGACGTTGCGCTCGGCCGTGGCCAACGCCGAGAACAACCTGGAGCTGGCGCGGGGCGATCTGATCGTCACCCGGGCGTACGTCGACGGCGGGCCCTCGCAGAAGCGGCTGAGCCCCCGGGCGCGCGGCCGGCTGGACGTGCTGAAGAAGCGCAGCAGCCACGTGACGGTGATCGTGGGAGAACGATCGTGACGGCCGGCGGGATCGCCGGGCGGAGGTGAGGCGTGGGACAGAAGATTCACCCTATCGGGTTGCGCGTGGGGATCATCCGGGACTGGGAGTCGCGCTGGTACGCGCGCCACATGGCTCCGCTGATCAAGGAGGACGTGCAGCTGCGCCGGCACATCAAGAAGAAGCTGTACCGGGCCGGCATCTCCCGCATTGAGATCGAGCGCGCGGCCGCCCGCGTGCGGGTGACCATCCACGCGGCCCGCCCGGGGATCATCATCGGGCGCGGTGGGACGGGGATCGACGCGCTGAAGAAAGAACTCGATGCCCTCACCGGCAAGCAGATCCAGCTGAACGTGCAGGAGATCCGGCGCCCCGAACTGGAGGCCCAGCTGGTGGCGGAAAACGTGGCCCAGCAGCTGGAGCGGCGGGTCGCCTATCGCCGGGCGATGAAGCAGGCGGTGCAGCGCAGCCTGCGCGCGGGGGCGAAGGGCATCCGCATCGCCGCCGCCGGGCGCCTGGCCGGGGCGGAGATCGCCCGGTACGAGTGGTACCGTGAGGGGCGCGTGCCGCTGCACACGCTGCGCGCGGACATCGACTTCGGCGTGGCGGAG
>JACQGZ010000029.1 GCA_016199305.1 Armatimonadota bacterium
GCCGATCTGGAGCATCTCTGCCTCTCCGGGGTGGTGGCGTGGGGAAGGCTCTCCCACAAAGAGCCGGCTGACGGCAACGGCGACGCCCCTGCGAAGCGGCGATCCCGGCGGGCGCGGCAGGCGCCGACCCGGCAGGCGCCGCTGGCGCTGCTGCTGCGAGAGGATCTGCACCTCTTCCTGCCTGAGCGGACGGTGCCGTGGTCCTCCGTGGAAGGACTCTCGCGCGAGGCCCGCGACGTGGCGGCCTATCTGGCGCAGCGCGGCGCCTCCTTCTTGAATGAGATCGCCCGCGGCACCGGCCACGTCCCCGCCTCGGTGGAGGACGGTCTGTGGGAACTGGTCGCGCGGGGCCTGGTTACAGGAGACGGGATCGCCGGGCTGCGCGTCCTGCTGCAGCCCGAGGTGAAACGTCGCAATCCGCGGCGCCGGCTGCGGGCGATCCGCGGCGGCCGTATCCCTCAGCGCCTGATGCCGGTGGGCCGCTGGGCGCTCTGGGCCTCGGGAGAGGGAGAATCGGTCTCCGCCGCGGAGCGGGCCGAGGTGGTGGCCCGGCAATTGCTGCGCCGGTACGGGGTAGTCTTCCGCGACCTGCTGGGCCGCGAGAACCACATTCCGCCCTGGCGCGTCCTGCTCGGCGCCTACCGCCGCATGGAGGCGCGCGGCGAAGTGCGCGGGGGGCGGTTCGTGGGCGGGTTCGTCGGCGAACAGTATGCCCTGCCGGAGGCCGTGGAGGCTCTGCGGGCCGTGCGGAAGGCGCAACCGTCGGGGGAGGTCGTGCTCGTGGGCAGCGGCGACCCCCTCAACCTGGTGGGCGTCATCCTCCCGGGCGGACGCGTCTCGCCCTTCTCCAACCAGATCATCGCCTACCGTGATGGCGTCCCGATCGAGGTGGGTCCACTCGGCGCCATCCGCAGCCGCCTGCAGTCGCTGGACGCCAGGTAGTCTTTCGCTCCAGGGCTCCCGTGGGTCCAGGACCCACGTTCTCTGTGGTCTGGGCGTAAGGATGACGCCCTGAAGAATTTTGCGCGCAGTCTGACGAGATCGGTCTGAACAAGGCCAAACGATGCAGGCGCCGGTGCCTCAGTCTGCGGATCGGCTCGCACGGCTTGCCGACTACGTCACCCTCGTTTATCACGAGGCGCGAAACGTCCGACATCTCATTAGAGCTCGGGCGGTCGAGCCCGAGCAGTGGAAGTATCTGGTTGCGCTTCCGGTCAACCGACATGAAGCCTGGCAGGCGCTGCAAGAGGTGCGTGTACAGGCTCGCCGAGTAAAAAGCACCGCTGCGCTGCTGCGGGTCTTTGAACGCCGCTTCCGGGTATCTCTGGCCCAACTGGTCGCGCTCTACGGCCAGGAGGCTTGGCGCGACGCGCCCTACGGTGGCAACGCGTGGGAAACGGTTGCAGGCCTCGTCGGACAGCTTGCGTCGTGCCTTGAGGCAGGACGACTATCCGCTGCTGATGGGTTGCTTGAGGCCCTCAGCATTGCGCGCCACAACACAGGTGCTGTCCGCGATAAGCTCTCTCAGCTCGACCGCGGCCTCGGACGTGAACCTGAAGCATAGGCTGGCGTGGACCCGATCCGACAGGGAAGGCTTGCCGCTTCGCCCGCTTCAGAGTACACTTCCGAGCGATGGACCTGCTCGACGTGCTCAAGCGCCCCGAGGGCAAGATGCTCGAGTTCAAGCGCGATCTGTCGTCTCCCGAGGGTATGCTGCGCACCGTCGTGGCCTTCGCCAACACCGCCGGAGGTACGCTGCTGATCGGCGTGGAGGATGGGACCCGGCACGTGCGCGGGGTGAGCGACCCGCTCGATCTCGAGGAGCGCCTGGCGAGCCTCATGAGCGACAGCATCCTTCCGCGCCTGGTCCCGGACCTGGAGATCCTGCCTTGGCGCCGCACGCACGTTCTGGCGGTTCAGGTCTATCCGAGTCCCAGCCGGCCGTACTACCTCAAGCGCGAGGGGCCGGACGGCGGCGTCTTCGTACGGGTCGGCTCGACCAATCGCCGCGCGGACCGGGAACTGATTGAGGAGCTCAAACGCTTCGCCCGCGGTGAAGCCTACGACGAGCAGGCCATGCCGGAGCTCGACTCTGAAGCGCTTGACTTCCGAGCTGCTTCCGAGTCGTTCGCGCCGGTCCGCAAGTTCAGGCGACAGGACTTGGAGACCCTGCGCCTGGTAGCGACGCACCAGGGTCGCAAGGTGCCCACCGTGGGGGGCATGCTGCTGTTCGGCAAGGACCGTGAGCGCCACTTTGCCGACGCCTGGATCCAGGCCGGCAGGTTTCGGGGGACGGACAAGGCCCACATCGTAGATCAAGCGGAGATCCGGCTGCATCTCATCCAGACGGTCGAAGCGGCCGTCGCCTTCGTGCAGAAGCACTCCCTCCACGGGGTTGAGGTCGGTCCGGTGCGGCGGAAGGAACACTGGAATCTGCCGCCCGCCGCCGTCCGCGAGGCCATCATCAACGCCGTGGCGCATTCCGATTACTCACAGCGCGGCGCTCCCATCCGTGTGTCGATCTTCGACGACCGCCTGGAAGTCGAGAATCCCGGGCTGTTGCCTTTCGGTCTCACGGTGGACGACCTGTTCCGGGGCATTTCGAAACTCCGGAACCGCGTCATCGGGCGCGTCTTCCACGAACTCGGCCTCATCGAGCAATGGGGGAGCGGCATCCAGCGCATGACGGCGGCCTGCCGCGATGCGGGGCTCGCGGCTCCGGTACTGGAGGAGCTCGGCACGCGCTTCCGTGTCACGCTGCGCACAGAGAAGGTTGCAGCCCCGGTGATGGACGCGACTGATCGAGCCATCCTGGACGCGCTGGTCGCCTCCGAGGGTTTGTCGACACGGGAGATCGCCGACGTCATCGGGCTCACCCCCCGCGCCACGCGCACCCGCCTGGCCAACCTCGTGGGGCGGGGGCTGGTGCGCGAGGTCGGCACGAGCCCGCAGGACCCGAAGCGGCGCTACTTCGCTGTGCGGTAGGCGGTGAGGAGGACAGGAGGAAATATGACGATAACTGAACACTCTGATGCAGCGCGATGGGCTTTGAGCTAAGACATGCCGAAACGGAAGAAGGGCTCAATAAGCGCGAACGCCACCGCGGCCAACATCGGCTACGAAGCCGAACTCTGGCGAATGGCCGATGTGCTGCGCGGCAGTATGGACGCCGCCGAATACAAGCACGTCGTGCTGGGCCTGATCTTCCTCAAGTACATCTCCGACGCCTTCGAGGAGCAGCACGCCAGGCTCAAAGTCGAGAAGGCGCAGGGCGCGGACCCCGAGGACCCCGATGAGTACCGGGCGGCTCGTGGACGACGCGATGGACGGTGTCGAGCGCGACAACCCGTCCCTCAAGGGCGTGCTCCCCAAAGAGTACGCCCGCCCGGCGCTCGACAAGCA
>JACQGZ010000030.1 GCA_016199305.1 Armatimonadota bacterium
CGTCACCTTGGTGATCGCCAGCCGGAGCGGCGGCCCCACCGAGACGGTGTAGTCGCTGGCCTGCCGGAGGTCGTTGACCACCCGCTCCAGGGCCACGCGCGGCTGCTGCTGCGTCTCCAGTTGTCCATGCAGCGCCGTCGTCCCCCGCAGCAGGAGGATGAGCGGGGCATAGAAGGCGCCCCCGATAATCGCGAGGAGCGCGAGGGCCGTCAGTAGGTCCACGAGCATCACCCCATGTTCCCCACGTCGGCTCATCGGCTCGCCTCAGGAGAACTGGTAGAAGAACCGGTGGATGATCGTGGTGAGGGAGATGTTCCTCACGGTGGGCGACGAGGCGTCGCTCCACTGCACCCGCACCGCGACCCGGATGAGGTTCGCGTTGCCCTTGCACGGCGGGTTCGAGTCAGCGGCGCACGGGGTGACCGTGACCGTTCGGGTGAAGGTCGCGCCCCCCTGCGTGAAGCTCTCCGATCCGGCGAACGCCGCCGGCGTGACGTAGGCGAAGCCCCGGGCGCTGATTTCCTCCATCTTCTCCTCGGCGAGGCGGGTGGCGGAGGCGACGTGGCGACCGGACTTGCCCACCAACGAGGTGGTGGGATAGGTGGTGCCGATGGCGATGATGAACACGGAGAAGATCATCGCCGTGACGAGGATCTCCAGGATCGTGAAGCCGCGGTCGTTGCGCACGGTCAGCAGGTTCCGGCGGAGGCGGTCAGGCGGACACTGCCGGTGGCGGGCGTCACGGTGATCAACACCTTCTGCCCGCGCCGGTCGTCGAGGCAGACCGCCGGCGCCGTGGCCGCACCGCCGACGGCGCCGTTGGGCGCAAAGGTGAAGCTCTTCTGTACGGCCGAGAACGAGATTCCATCCAGCGCAGAGACCGCGTGCACATCGCGGGCGAACATCGTCTGCCACAGCACGGTACCGCCCTGCCTGACCGCGTACCCGCCGTGGCCGCTGGCGCCAGCGGCAAACTCGATCGCGTGGTCCTTGTCCTGAGAGAGGGCGCGCTGCTGAGTGGCGCGGAGGTCGACGATCAGCTGACGCTGGGCCGCGCGCAGCGCCGAACGCGCCCGATAGCCGTACAGGTTCGGGACCCCGATCGTGAGGAGCACACCAATCAGCGCGAGCACGACCACGAGGTCGATTATGCTGACTCCGTGCTCTCTCGCGGTGCCCCGCGACGCCGTGCGCATATGGAATTGGTCCCCCGTGTACGCTTGGGGAGATTTCAGGCCGATGCTGGGGAAGGTAAGGATCCTCCCGCCGTCGAGGGGCTTATGCCCGCCTCCGGGCCCTGCTAGGCGTGGGGCGGGCGCCGCGGCATGGTGGGCTGTCCCGCTGCGCCTGCGCCCCTACAAGGCGCGCAGCACCGTGCCGATCCGGCGGAGTCCCTCCTCGAGCACGGAGGTTTCGAGCCCGTAGCCGATGCGGATGAACCCGTCCAGGCCGAAGTGATCCCCCGGGACGACCAGCACATCCTGCTCGACCCGCAGCCGCTCGGCGAGCGCCGTGGAGTTCACCGCGGCGCGATAGCGCAGCATGGCGATGGCGCCGGCCTCCGGGGGCGTCCAGGTGACTCGGCCTTCCTGCTCAGTCACCCAGGCCATCACCAGCCCCAGGTTGGATTGCAGGGTCAGGCGGGCGCGTTGGGCCAGCCGGGCGTGGACGCGGGACGACAGGGCGACCCGGGCCAGCATGTCGCTGAGGTAGGCCGGGCCGATCGTCGTGTAGTCGTGCCGGGCCATCAGCGCCTCGAGGGCGTCGCGGGGCCCGACGATCCAGCCGATGCGCAGTCCCGGCAGCCCGTAGGCTTTGGAGAGGCCGCCGGTAACCAGGACCCGGTCGGCCCGCCCCAGGAAGGTCGGGGTGAGGTCGCGGACCACCTCGGCGCCCCGGTAGACCTCGTCCGCCACCACCCAGGCGCCGGCGCGCGCGGCTGCGCGCACGGCGGCTTCCATCTCCTCTGCGGTGAGGACGGCGCCGGTTGGGTTGTTGGGGTTGCAGATGACGACGGCCTTCGTGCGCTTCGTCACCAACGCGTCGAGGGCGGCCGGGTCGGGGCGCCAGCCGCGCTCGGCCCGCAACGACCACGATTGCACCTGTCCGCCGAACCCGCGCACGAGCCCGTGGATCTGCATGTAGTTGGGCAGCATCAGCACGACCTCGTCCCCCGGTTCGACCAGCCACCAGGTGGCCAGGAAATTGGCCTCCGCCGTCCCGGTGGTCACCAGGACCTGGTCGGCGTGGGCGTCCGGATAGAGCGAGGCGATCGCGGCACGCAGTTCGGGGCTGCCGCGGGTGTGGCCGTAGCCGAGGGGCTGGCGAGCGAGGACCTCCCGGATCCACGAGTGATCGACCAGGCTGGCCAGGGTGACGGGGAGGATGCCGCTCTCGCTGAGGTTGTAGGCCACCGCCGTTTCGTAGGTGGACTGCCACCGCTCCATGGCAAAGGGATCGAGCGGCGGCATGCTACCGGGCTCGCCCCCGCGCCCCGGCGGCGGATCGGCGCGCCCGGCCGTTCCCGCGACCGTTTCCTCTCCCATTCCCCGCCCGCGGGCGGTCCGGTGCCTCCAGGCCCGGGACCCGGCGCAGGAACTGTCCGGTGTAGGAACGCTTCACCCCCGCGATCTCCTCCGGCGTCCCCTCGGCGATGACCTCGCCGCCCAGTTCCCCGCCCTCGGGTCCCAGGTCGATGATCCAGTCCGCGGTCTTGATCACATCGAGGTTGTGTTCGATCACGATCACGGTGTTGCCGGCATCGACGAGGCGGTGCAGGACCGTCAGCAAGCGCTCCACGTCGGCGAAATGCAACCCCACCGTCGGCTCGTCCAGCATGTAGAGGGTCTGCCCCGTATCCTTGCGCGAGAGCTCGGTGGCCAGCTTGACGCGCTGGGCTTCGCCGCCCGAGAGCGTCGTGGCGGGCTGGCCCAGTTTGACGTAGCCCAACCCCACGTCGTGCAGGGTCTGCAATTTGCGGCGGATGCGCGGCACGTTCTCGAAGAACGCCAGCGCCTCGTCCACCGACATCTCCAGGACGTCGGCGATGGACTTGCCGCGATAGTGCACCTCGAGGGTCTCCCGATTGTAGCGCTTCCCCTTGCAGACCTCGCACGGCACGTAGACGTCCGGCAGGAAGTGCATCTCGACACGTTTGACGCCGTCACCCTCGCACGCCTCGCAGCGTCCGCCGCGCACGTTGAAGCTGAATCGGCCCGGCGAGTACCCGTAG
>JACQGZ010000305.1 GCA_016199305.1 Armatimonadota bacterium
AGCCCCTTGATCTTGATGTCCATCTGCAGGGCGGTGATGCCGTCGCGCGTACCGGCGACCTTGAAGTCCATGTCGCCCATCTGATCCTCCATCCCCAGGATGTCGGTGAGGATGGCGGTCCGCCCCGCCTCGTCGGTGATCAGCCCCATGGCGATGCCCGCCACCGCGGCCGTGATCGGCACCCCCGCGTCCATCAGCGCGAGGGTCGAGCCGCACACCGAGGCCATGGAGGTGGAGCCGTTAGATTCCAGCACCTCGGAGACCAGCCGGATCGTGTAGGGGAAGGCCTCCTCCGCGGGGATCGCCCAGGCGAGGGCCCGCTCGGCGAGGGCGCCGTGTCCGATCTCGCGACGGCCCGGGCCCCGCAGCGGCCGCACCTCGCCCACGCTGAAGGGCGGGAAGGAGTAGTGGTGCATGTAGCGCTTCTTCTCCTGGATCCCCAGGTTGTCGAGCTTCTGCTCGTCCTCGCCGGTCCCCAGGGTGGCCACGGTGAGCACCTGGGTCTGCCCTCGCTGGAAGAGCCCGGAGCCGTGCGCCCGTGGCAGCAACCCCACCTGGATGTTGAGGGCCCGGATCTCGGTAATGCGGCGGCCGTCCGCCCGGCGTCCCTCCCCGAGCACGCGCCGCCGCATCTCCTCCTTGGTCAGCGCGTACACCAGATCCCCCACCGCGGCCGCCTGGTCGGCAAACCGCTCCGGCTCGCGCTCCGTCAGGGCGGCGGCCACGCTCCGCTGGACGTCGCGCAGCGCCTCCTCCCGCGCCAGTTTCTCCGGATGGCTGAGCACCTCCGTGATGAAGGGCAGGGCCGCCTCGCGCACCGCGGCGGCGAGGTTCGGGTCGGGAATCGCCAGGGGCAGCTCGCGGCGGGGCTTCCCGGCCAGTTCGGTGAGGCGGTGCTGGATCTCGACGATCCGCCGGATCTCAACCTGCGCGAGGTCGAAGGCCGCCAGCATCTGCTCCTCCGGGACCTCCTTCGCCCCCGCCTCCACCATGATGATGGCGTCGGCGGTCCCGGCCACCACCAGATCCAGCCGGCTAGGTTGTTCGATTTGCCTTAATGTGGGGTTGATCACGAACTCGCCCTCGATGAGGCCCACGCGCACCGCGCCGACGGGACCCTCGAAGGGCAGTCCCGAGAGCATCAGCGCCGCCGAGGCGCCGTTCACCGCGAGGATGGTTGGGTCGTTCTCCTGGTCGGTAGAGAGCACGGTGGCGATCACCTGGACGTCGTGCCGCAACCCCTTCGGGAAGAGCGGGCGGATCGGACGATCCATCAGCCGGGAGGTGAGGACGGCGACCTCCCCCGGCCGGCCCTCCCGCTTGAAAAAGCCGCCGGGGATCTTGCCGGCGGCGTACATCTTCTCTTCGTAGTCGCAGGTCAGCGGGAACCAGTCGATCCCCGCCCGGGGCTCCGCAGCGCCGGTGGCGGTGACCAGCACCATGCTGTCCCCGTACCGCACCACCACGGCCCCATCGGCCTGGCGGGCCAGCAGCCCCGTCTCAAAGGCCAGCGTGCGGCCGCCGACCTGGATTTCCACCTGACGCTGTGTCGAAACGATCATTCCCAACCTCCCGATTCACTCATCCGGCCCTGTTCGAGGGGCCCGAAACTCCTTACAACAACGGGAGCGGGGAGGCCCCCGCTCCGCTCTCTACGGGCTCGATGTCTTCCCCCGCCCGGTCATCCCCGCAGCCCCAACCGCTCGATCACCTGGCGGTAGCGGTCGACGTCGGATTTCATCAGATAGGTCAAGAGGCGGCGGCGGCGCCCCACCATCTTCAGCAGCCCCCGGCGGGAGTGAAAGTCCCGCTTGTGGGCCTTGAGGTGCTCGCTCAGCTGGTTGATTCGTTCGGTGAGGAGGGCAATCTGCACCTCGGGGGACCCCGTATCGCCCTCATGACGGCGGTAGGCCGTCAGGATGGACTGTTTCTCATCGCGTTCCAGACTCATTGGATGCTCCTCCGATCCCCCGCGCGGTCCGCCGGAGCGGGCCGCGGGGGGCGTTGATACAGCGACGCCCACAGCCGAGAGGCCGTTGGAGCGACGGCGCTCCCAGCCGGGGCCATCGTTCATTCTAGCACAGCGGGAGGCGGGCGTCAGGGCGG
>JACQGZ010000312.1 GCA_016199305.1 Armatimonadota bacterium
CGCCTCGCGGGCCCGGCTCAGCCGTGAGCGCACCGTGCCGATCGGGATGCGCAGGACCTCCGCGATCTCCTCATAGGCCAGCCCCTGCAGATCGCGCAGGACGACGATGACGCGGTGATCGGGCGCCAGGCGGCCGAGCGCCTGCTGGATTCGCCGCTGCACCTCGCTCCGCTCGGCTTCAGGTTCCGGGTTGCCGGAGGGGGCCGGCAGCGCCACGTCCTCCAGCGACACCGGCGGCACCTGTGGGCGGCGGCGGACGATATCCAGCGAAGCGTTGACGGCGATACGGTGGAGCCAGGTGCTGAAGGCTGCCTCGTGCCGGTAGCGGGGGAGCGCTCGGAAGGCCTTGAGGAAGGTTTCCTGCGCCGCGTCCCGGGCGTCCTCGGCGTTGCCGGTGATGCGGTAGGCGGCGTGGTAGATGCGGTCCTCGTGCGCCGCCACCAGCCGGTCGAAGGCCTCGAGGTCCCCCCGCTGGCTCCGGGCGATGAGGGAGCCTTCCTGTGGGTCGAGTGGGGTCTTCCCCGCGTCCGCCCGCGTCGCCGGCCCCTCCCTGGCTGCCTCGTGCATCCTCGTCACGTCCTGCATCTGCCCCCTTTAACGGGGGCCCGGACGCGGAGTTCCGGAAGTTCCCCCAAGTTTCTGAGTGCAAAGGGCTACCGTTCCCCGCTGGGTCGCCCTTTGCCTAGTCATGTGGAGCGGCCAGGAAGTAAAGAGGGGGAGTTCTACGTGCGATCCTGTAGGGAAGACCGCCAGCGAAGCAAGTGGGCCTTGACGACCGCGTGGTGCCGGGGGCGGGAGTCGAACCCGCACGGGGCTTGCGCCCCAACGGCTTTTGAGGCCGTCATGTCTTCCGATTCCATCACCCCGGCGTTCCTCTCTAGCATACAACAACGAGCCCCGCGCGAGCCGGCCCGCGGAGCCCGGCGTCCCTAGTGTCTACGCCTGGGATGATCCCGTACGCGCGGGGGCCAGGCGCTCCGCAGGCGCGGGAGTGAAGATCGACAGGTAGTGGCGCAGGAACCACGAGAGCGCAGCTGGTTGCGCCAGCGCGCGGGTCACCAGCCTGAGGAGCGGTCGAGGCATCGCCAGGGTGGCGACGTTGCCCCACAGGAGCGCCCGATACCGCCGGCGCTCCTCTTTCACCGCTGCGCGGTAGCGGGCGGCTGCCTCCTCGCGTGACCAGCGCCCATCGAGGACGCCACGAAGGAGCCGGCCGCAGGTCTCTCCGGCCAGTACCGCAGTGCGGATCCCTTCCCCGGTCAGCGGGAGGCACTGTCCGGCGGCATCTCCGACAACGAACACGTGGCCTGTCGCCCTCGGCGCCAGCCCGGTGGCCAGGAAGCCCCCGTGGATCGCCCCGGGGCTCAGGTTGAAGCGCGCCATGTAGCGCCGCAGCGCCGGGAGAAGTTTCGTGCTTCCCAGATAACTCAGCACGCCGAAACGGGTCACCGGTCCGCAGGGAAAGGCCCAGGCGTAGCCGTCGCGCACCTCGGGGAGAAAGTAGAAGAACAACCCTTCGGCCGCGGGAGCCGGGATCTCGGTCTCGATGCCGAAGGCCAGCCTCCTGCCGCGCAGCGTGGGCTCCGTGAGCGTCGAGCGCGGGCCCGTCGCGTCGATGACGAAATCAGTCTCAATCACTCCGACGCTGGTGAAGACCCGCCCGTCGTCGACGGCGCGCACCGAGGCCTGCCGGAACCCGGCCCCCGACCCTTCGTACGCCAGCCGGCAGAACGCCGCGTAGTCGAAGGTGCAGAACGGCTCGGGCAGCGGCCAGCTCACCGCTCGGCCCTCTACGTCGATGACGAGATGGTTCTGCCGCTGCAGGATGGAGGCGCCGGCGCCCATCCGCTCCACGATGGCCACGGGTGCCCCGCAGGCCGACGTGACGCCGGCACCCAGCGGGGCACGGTCCACGAGCAGGGCACGCGGGCCCAGCGCCCGGGCGGCGGCCAGTCCCGCGAAACTTGCCCCGGCGATGAGGACCTCCGTGCGATCCACGGGAACGCCGATGGGATCGTGCCGCGTGACGGTGGCCACTACTTCAGCGGGCGGGCGTGTTCAAACGGCCCCGGCCCCGACGAGGCAGGCACCTGCAGCCGGTCGTGGCGGGTGAGCGCGACGCTGAGTCCGATCGCCCGCATCGCCTCCACCAGGCCGCCGCGGATCGCCAGGGCCCCTTCGAGCGTGGCCGGATCCCCAATCGCCGTGATGACAAAGGGCGCGGTCAGCCGCTGCAGGTTGACCACCACCGTGCCCCCCACCTGGCCGAAGCCGGTCGTCGCGGTGACGCGCTGCGTGTTGACCGCCACCGCCTCTGCGCCCGCCGCCCACAGTTCGTTGACCACGCCCACGATGTCCTGATAGGTGACGACGGCCGGATTGGCTCCCGCCGGCCGCGTGGGGGCATCCTTCATCGCCACGGTGACCCCCGGTCCTTCCATCGCTTTCAGTCCCAGCGCCAGGCGCAGCCGCTCCAGTTCCGCCGACATCGCCGCGGTCACGCTCTGCCCCTGGCCCGCCGTCCGCTGATAGGCCTCCACCTCATGGCGCAGCCGGGCGACCTCCGCCTCCAGCGCCGTCCGCGCCTGACGCGCCTCCCGCAGCAGCGTGGCCATCGCATAGATGTTGCGGGTGGGCACCTCCGGCTGCTCCCCGAGGGAGCGGCCGGCGCGGGCCTGGATCACCACCAGGAACCCCAGCGCCATCAAGACGAACGCGGCGAAGATCCGCCAGAGGTCCTTCACGAGGCGGTCACCGGCTCTCCTCCACCCAGGCGGCCCCCGCGCCGAACTCCGACTCCAGCGCCGCCAGGGCGGCGTCGGCCCGAACCCGGATCTCCCGCGCGCGGACGACCGTCTCCCGATCGTCGCGCACCAGGTGCAGGACGAGGGGGTGACTGCCGCGATGGCGGTCGAGCGCGGCGTGCAGCCGCTCCAGCGCTTCCGGCCCCAGGTCGGCGGACAACCGCACGTGGAGTTCCGGCGGCTCCTCCTCCGGTGAGCCGCCGTTGCCTGACTCCACCGGCAGCGGTCCCGGCCAGTTGCCGGCCGCCTCGGCCGCGGAGAGGCCCTCCCCCGGCGGCAGCGGTTCGGTCGGGGCAGGCGGCTCCGCCGCCGGCGCCTCGGCCAGCGGAAAGAGGCTATCCGCCAGGATCTTCACCTGCTGCTCCGCCACATCGGCGCGGCCGCGGACGACCAGGATCGCGTCCTTCTTCAGCAGGAAGGCGTTCTGCTCGTAGGTGCGCGGGAAGATGATGACCTCCACCGATCCGGTCAGATCCTCCAGCGTGAGGAAGGCCATCACCGATCCGGCCTTGGTGGTCGTGCGTTTGAGGGCGGAGACGATCCCGCCCACCGAGACCGTCGCCCGGTCGCGCACCTCTCCCAGCTGGCCGATCGGCAGGCTCACCCGGGCGGCCAGATCTTGCTGCACGTGGGCCAGCGGATGGTCGGAGATATAGAGGCCCAGCATCTCCTTCTCCATGGCCAGCCGTTCCTCTTGACTGAACTCGTCAACCACCAGCGGGGGAGGTTCCACCGAGGCGGCGCCCTCGAGGGTGAACAGACCCTGCTGGGGGGAATCCCGCAGCCGCTGTTCCCGCTGCCCCGCCGCCAGCGCGGCGTCGAGCCCGGCCAGTAACTGCGCGCGCGGCTGCCCCAGCGAGTCCAGCGCGCCGGCCTTGATCAGACTCTCCAGCACCCGCTTGTTCACGTGGCGGCCGTCCACCCGCCGGCACAGGTCGACCAGCGAGGGAAACGGCCCGCCCTCAGTGCGGGCGCGGATGATCTCCTCCACCGCCCCCAGCCCGACGTGCTTCACCGCGCCGAGGCCGAAGCGGATCGCCGTTTCCTCCACGGCGAAGTTCTCGGCCGAGGCGTTCACGTCCGGGGGCCGGACGTCGATCCCCATCCGCCGGGCCTCCGCGACGGCGAGGGCCACCTTCGCCATCCAGTCCTGCCCCTGCGCCTCGTGGGTGAGGACCGCGGTCATGTACTCCACCGGATCGTTGGCCTTCAGGTAGGCGGTGTAGTAGGCGATCAGGCCGTAACAGGCGGCGTGTGCCCGGTTGAAGCCGTAGCGCGCGAAGGGCTCGAACTGCTCCCACAGCTGATCAACGGTGCGCGTGGGAATCCCCCGGCGGCGCGCGCCCTGCACGAACTTGGAGCGCTGCGCCTCCAGTTTGTCCTTGATCTTCTTCCGGATGGCGTAGCAGAGGACGTCCGCCTCGGCCAGCGTGTAGCCGGCGACTGCCTGCGCCACCGCCATCACGTCCTCCTGGTAGACCATCACGCCGTAGGTCTCCGCCAGCACCGGCTCGAGAGCCCGGTGGAGGTAGGTGATCGGCTCCCGGCCGTGCTTGCGGCGGATGAAACTGGGGATGTTGGCCATCGGCCCCGGACGGAAGAGCGCCACCATGGCCATGATGTCCTCGATGCGGGACGGGCGCAGATCCTTCAGGTAGCGCGTCATCCCCGCGCCCTCCAGCTGGAAGATCCCCACCGTCTCGCCGGCCGAGAGCAGATCGTAGGTGCGCTGGTCGTCCAGGGGGATGGCCTTGAGATCGATCCGCACGCCCCGCGTGCGCTCGATGATGCGCAGGGCGGTGTCCAGGATGGTCAGGTTGGCCAGGCCGAGCAGGTCCATCTTCAGCAGCCCGATGCGCTCGACCGCCGTCATGTCGTACTGGGTCATCACCAGGTCGCCCTTGGTGGCGCGCTGCAGCGGGACGCGTTCGATCAGCGGCTCGGGGGAGATGATGATGCCGGCGGCGTGCGTGCTGGCGTGGCGCGCCACCCCCTCCAGCTTCTGCGCCAGGTCGAGGAGGCGCCGGATCTGGGCATTCTCCCGGGCGGTCCGCGCCAGCTCCGGGTCGGCCCGCAGCGCTTCGTCCAGGGAGGCGTTGAAGGGGATGAGCTTGGCGATGCGGTCCACGTCCCCATAAGGCAGCCCCATCACCCGGCCGACGTCGCGCACGGCCTGGCGCGCCCCCATCGTGCCGAAGGTGATGATCTGGGCGACGTGGTCGGCGCCGTACTTCTCGATGACGTAGCGGATGACCTCATCGCGCCGGCTGTCCATGAAGTCGATGTCCACGTCCGGCGGGGTGTAGCGCTCGGCGTTGAGGAAGCGCTCGAAGGGCAGGCGGTAGTGGATGGGATCCACGTCGGTCACGCCGCAGCAGTAGAGCACCAGGCTGCCCGCCGCCGAGCCGCGCACCGTCGTCAGGATGCCCCGGCCGCGGGCGAAGGTGACGAAGTCCATCACGAAGAGGAAGTAGGGCGCGTACCCGGTCTGCGCGATCACGGCCAGTTCCCGGTCCAGCCGCTCCGCCAGCACGGCCGTCACCCGGCCGTAGATGCGCCGCAGCCCCGCCTCGCAGAGGGCACGCAGGTAGGAGTCGGCGGTCTCCCCCTCCGGCACGGGGAAGTGCGGCAGCCGCAGGCGCCCCATCTCGATCTCGACGTTCGTGCGCTCGGCGATGGCCAGCCCCCCGCGCAGGGCCTCGGGGAACTCGGCGAAGGCGCGCCCCATCTCGTCGGGGCTCTTCAGGTAGAACTCGCGCACCTCCCCCATGCGGGGCTTGTCGGTCGCATCCAGCCCGATGTTCATCTGGATGCACATCAGGGC
>JACQGZ010000311.1 GCA_016199305.1 Armatimonadota bacterium
GCTTGACCGCGTCTGGACCGATCCGGGCCAGGGCCTCCGTGGCCGCGTTGACCAGCGACCGTTCGCGCCGGGTGAGGACGCGGATGAGGGCCTCCACGGCGCCCTTGTCGCGCATGTCGCGCAGGCCGTTGGTCGCCTGCAGGACCACCTGTTCCGACCGATCGGTCAGGGCGGTGCGCAGGGCGGCCATCGCCTCGGGGCCGCCGATGCGCCGCAGGGCGGCCACGGCGCTCTTGCGGACGTACTCATCGGCGTCGGCGAGCGCCTCCGCCAGGGCCGGCACGCTCCGCTCATCCTGCAGCCGCCCGAGGTGGTGGGCCGCATCGCTGCGGATGGTGACATCCGCGCTCTTCAACTGGCGGATGTAGCGCTGGACCTCGTCCCCCTGCGCAGTCTCCGGCATGATCGCTCCCTTGAGTCTCCCGGGAAAACTTCTGGACGGGCAAACCCTTACCCTGTTATACTACACCCCAATAAGGGCGCCCAACGGCCTTTTCTTGGAGGTGAGAGCGCCTCGGTGGGCAGCACACACATCGACGCACCCCGCCCGCCCGTCAGGTTCGCGCACGCCAGCGAGAGGGAGTTCGCCAGACTCCTGGATTTCTACGGCATCCCCTGGCAGTACGAACCGCGTTCCTTCCCCCTCGAACACGACGCCGAGGGACGTGTGACTGAGAGTTTCAGCCCCGACTTCTACCTGCCCGACCTGGACACCTACATCGAACTGACGACGCTCAAGCAGAGCCTGGTCACCAAGAAGAACCGCAAGGTGCGCCGTTTTCGCGAACTCTACCCGGATGTGCGCCTGATGATCCTGTACGCCCGCGACTTCCGCAAACTGCTGGCCAAGTATGAGGTCGCCTCCGCGGACGCGGGCTAAACCGGTTGGCCACCCCTGCTGTGTCCCGCCCCCTCGCCCCCTCCATCAAGGAGGTGCTCTTGTCGGAGCCGCAGATCCGGCGGCGGGTGGACGAACTCGCCGCCGAGATCTCGCGGGATTATGCCGACCTGAACCCGCTGCTGGTCACGGTCCTGAAGGGTGGTCTTTACTTTCTCGCCGACCTGTCCCGGGCGCTGACCATCCCCGCCGCCATCGACGTGATGGCCATCAGCAGCTACACCGGAGCCAGCCCTTCGGGAGTGGCGCGGCTGCTGAAGGACCTCGACGAGGAGATCACCGGCCGGCACGTCCTGCTGATCGAAGACATCATCGACACCGGGCTCACCGCCGCCTACCTGCTCCGGGTGCTGCGGACACGCAGCCCGACCGGCCTGGCGATCTGTACGCTGCTGGACAAGACCGCGCGGCGCATCGTCCACACTCTGCCGATCCGCTACCGCGGGTTTGAGATCCCCGATGTGTTTGTCGTCGGCTACGGCCTGGATTACCGCCAGCGCTACCGCACGCTCCCCTACATCGGCGTCCTCAGCGAAGAACCTGAGGCCGCCCTCCCGGCGGGGCGGTCAGCGAGAGCGAAAGAGTCGCCTTAGGCCCACCCGGCTAGCATCGCCGCCATCACCAGCCGCGAGACCAAGTAGTAACCGCTGTTGAGGACCCACAACCAGACCGGCCGGCGCTCGAAGATGACCGACCCCGCCAGCGGTAGCCCGCACCCTGATGGACCCGCGCCCGCTCCTTGGCCTCGGTGGGGCTCCAGTGAATGAAGGCGATGTGGCTCACTGAGGAAGTCTTTGCTCGCTAGTATTCCACCGGCATAGCCTTGTGGCCGCGGATGATGAACCCCCCGGTGTACTCAACCGGTCCCCTGGCGACCCGGATGCCCGGCAGCCGCTTCAGGAGCGTGTGGAAGGAGGTCTGCAGTTCGACCCGGGCGAGGGGCGCACCGATGCAGTAGTGGATGCCCAATCCGAAGGTGAGCTGCGGATTGTCCTTCCGGGTGAGGTCGAGCGCATCCGGATCGACGAACCGGCGCGGGTCCCGGTTGCCGGAGGCGTAGAAGAGGCCAATCTCCATGCCCCGCCTCAGCGGGACCCCCCTGTACTCGCCGTCCTGGAGCACCCAGCGCTCGAACATCGGCAGCGGCGTATCGTAGCGGAGCAGTTCCTCGACAGCCGTCTTGAAGAACTCGTGATCGCCCCGCCGGGCGGCCTCTCGGGCGAGCGCCAGCTGGTCGGGATGGTGGTGCAGGGAGAGCATCCCCAGCGTCGTGCCGTTCACGCTGGCCTCGTGGCCGGCATTGAGGAGAAGGATGCAGTTGGCGACGAGCTCATCCTCGGTGAGCACCTCACCTTGTTCCTCCGCCCGAACCAGAGCCGAGATCAGGTCGTCCCGGGGCTCCCGCCGGCGCTCCCGCGCCAGCGCCTTGACATAGGCGGAGAACTCCAGGACGGCCTGGTTGGCGTCCTTCGCCTGCTCATCCGTGTAGCCCAGCTCGTAGAGCTTCACGATGCGGGCCGACCAGGGCCGGAGCAGGTGGCGGTCCCCCTCGGGCACCCCTAGCAGTTCGGCGATGACCGCGACCGGGATCGGTTCGGCGAAGTCCTTGAGCAGGTCCATCCGCCCGTGGTCCCTGACGCGGTCGATGAGCCCATCCACGATCTCCTGGATCTTGGCCCGCAGTCCCTCCACCCGCGCGGATGTGAAGGCTTTGAGCATCAACCCCT
Organism: Armatimonadota bacterium; assembly: GCA_016199305.1. Taxonomy (GTDB): domain Bacteria; phylum Sysuimicrobiota; class Sysuimicrobiia; order Sysuimicrobiales; family Humicultoraceae; genus JACQGZ01. The sequence continues at coordinate 2,626 of JACQGZ010000311.1, forward strand.
TCAGCCGGGTGTGCTTGGGCGGCTCGTTGTCCAGCATGTGGTTGCCCTGAAAGTGATCGAAGTCCCGGGTGAGCGGATGGGGCGGCGGCCACCCCAGTTCGTCGCGGGAGAGCACGTGCAGGATCGACCGGCCCAGCCGCTTGTCCCGGAGCAGCGCGGCGATGTCCTCGTAGCGGGTGAAGAAGACCTTGTTCCATACCGGATCGAAGAAGACGGGGAGGGTTTCACGTAGTTCGGCCAACTGGGGGTACGGATCGTAGACGAAGGGCGGATGGTTGAGATCCAGGTGGAATTCGGGAAGTGCGAGGGGCACCACCATCACTCTACACTCTCCCGAAGTCCTGCGCGATGATCCCTCCGACCAGGTATCCTGTTGTCAGGTGTCAACATGGGTAGCGAGACGGCCCCCTCAATCAGAGAACGACGTGTCAGTCCCAATTTCATCACGGAGATCATCGACGAGGATTCCCGGCAGAGCCGCTACCCGACGATCCGCACCCGCTTCCCGCCCGAGCCCAACGGCTACCTCCACATCGGGCATGCCAAGTCCATCTGCCTGAACTTCGGCGTGGCACTGGACTACGGCGGGGAGTGCAACCTGCGCTTCGACGACACCAACCCCGAGACGGAGAGCGCCGAGTACGCCGAGGCGATCAAGCGCGACGTGCAGTGGCTGGGCTTCTCCTGGGCCAGAGAGCTCTACGCCTCCGACTACTTCGAGCGGCTCTCCGAGTGCGCGGTGGCGCTCATCCGGGAGGGGAAGGCCTATGTAGACAGCCTCTCCGAGGAGGAGATCGGCGCCTACCGGGGCACCGTGACCGAGCCCGGCCGGCCGAGTCCCTACCGCGAGCGCAGCGTCGAGGAGAACCTGGAGCTCTTCCAGCGGATGCGGGCCGGCGAGTTTCCGAACGGCGCCCACGTGCTGCGGGCCAAGATCGACCTGGCCAGCCGCAACATGAAGCTGCGCGACCCGGTGCTCTACCGCATCGTCCATGCCGCGCACTACCACACAGGTGACGCCTGGCCTATCTACCCGCTGTACGACTTCGCGCACCCCCTCTCCGACGCGATCGAGGGGATCTCGCACAGCCTCTGCACCCTGGAGTTCGAAAACAACCGGGCCATCTACGACTGGCTCCTGGAGAACCTCCGCGGCAGGTGCGGCCTCCCGGCAGAGCCGCGGCCCTATCAGTACGAGTTCGCGCGCCTGAACCTGGATTACAC
>JACQGZ010000318.1 GCA_016199305.1 Armatimonadota bacterium
CCCGCCAGGAATCGTGAGCCACATCCGAACGCCGAGAGCGCCGTCACGACGGAGCTGCCGCACGACCGTGAGCAGTTCCACGCCCGGCCCGTGCTCCGACGCCAGGCCGAGGCCGCCGTCGGAGGCCATGTTGTGCACCCCGACGATCCCCATCCGATGGGCCACGGCCGTCGCCGCTTCCGCTGCGCGGCGCAGCGCGCCCGGGTCGGGCCGGGCCACCACCGTTAACATCGGCTCCTTGGCCGCCTCTTTCAGGATCCCAGTCGGGTGGCCGGAGGCGTCGCGTGCGATCTCCCCGCCGGGAGGGTCGGCCGTCTCCGGACCGATGCCCGCCGCCTCCAGGGCCACGGAATTCACCCAGAGCAGGTGGCCGTCTTTGCTGGTGAGCGCCACCGGACGCCCGGCGCTGACCGGGTCAAGGTCGTCGCGGGTCGGCCAGCGTCCCTCCGCCCAGAGGTTCTTGTCCCATCCCCGGCCCGTGACCCACGATCCTTCTGGCGCGGCCGCGGCCGCCTCGCGCACCCGCGCCGCTGCCTCAGCGAGCGAACGGGCCGGGCTCAGGTCGATCCGCTGCAGGCTGAGACCGTAGGACAGAAAGTGCACGTGGCTGTCGGTGAGACCGGGCAGCACCGTCCGGCCCCCAAGGTCGATCCGGCGGGCGAGGGGGAAGGCGTCGGCCAGCGTCCGGCCATCGCCCACCGCCGCGATGCGGTCGCCTTCGACCGCAACGGCCTCCACGATCGGCCGGGCGGGGTCGAGTGTGTAGGCCCGTATCCCGGTGAAGAGCGTGACCGACGGCCTGCTCACCGTCCCGCGTCGGAGAGGCGGCGCAGCAGCGTGGCCATCTCGATCGCCGCGGCGGCGGCCTCCCGCCCGCGGTTCCGGTCGCCGCTGGACCGCACATCTGCCTGGGCCGGATCGTAGACGCTCAGCACTTCGTAGATGATCGGGACGCCGGTTTCATAAGAGGCTCGGGCCACCCCGGCAGCGGCCTCACGGCTGACGTGCTCAAAGTGAGCCGTCTCGCCTTTGATCACGCAGCCGAGGGCGATCATCGCATCGTAGGCGCCCGTCGCCGCCAGCCGCCGGGCCACCAGCGGAATCTCAAAGGCGCCCGGCACCCAGGCGACCTCCACCTCCGCCGCCCCGCGTTCGGCCAGCACCGCCTGCGCCCCCTCCAGCAGCCGCCGCGTGATGTAGTCGTTGTAGCGGGAAACGACGATGCCGACGCGCAGCCCGCCCGCGTCCTGCGAGCCTTCCCAAGCCGCGCCGCGAAGGGTCTGCGCCACGGTGATCTGTTATTCGATCGAGAGGAGATGTCCCAGCTTGTGCCGTTTGGTCTTCAGGTAGCGGTAGTTCTCCTCGGTAGGCGCCATCTCCAGCGGGATGCGCTCGACGACCTCGATCCCGTACCCCTCCAGCCCGGCGCGTTTCTGGGGGTTGTTGGTGATCAGACGGACCTGACGCAGCCCCAGGTCGACCAGGATCTGAGCGCCGACGCCGTAGTCGCGCGGATCGGGGGGAAAACCCAGCAGCATGTTCGCCTCCACCGTGTCCTTGCCGTGGTCCTGCAGCGCGTAGGCCTTGATCTTGTTGGCCAGACCGATGCCGCGCCCTTCCTGACGGATGTAGACGACGACCCCCTGCCCGGCCCGCGCCACCATGTCCATCGCCGCGCGGAGCTGCTCGCCGCAGTCGCAGCGGAGGGAGCCGAAGACCTCGCCGGTCAGACACTCCGAGTGCATCCGCACCAGCACGGGGCGGCCGTCCTCCAGATCGCCTTTCACCAGAGCCAGGTGACTCGCTCCGTCGAGGGTGTTCTCGTACACCACCGCGCGGAACTCCCCCCATCGCGTGGGCAGCCGCGTCTCGCCTTCCCGGCGCACGAACGGATCGCGCTCCAGCCGGTACCGGATCAGGTCGGCGATGGAGACGATGCGCAGCCCGTGCTCCCCGGCGAAAACCTCCAGCGTGGGCAGGCGGGCCATCCGGCCGTCGTCGGCCAGGATCTCGCACAGCACGCCCGCGGGGGCGAACCCCGCCAGCCGCGGCAGGTCGACGCTGGCTTCCGTGTGCCCGGCGCGGCGCAGCACCCCGCCGTCGGCCGCCTGGAGCGGGAAGATGTGCCCGGGTCGCATGAAGTCCTCCGCCGTCGAGCGGGCATCGGCCAGCGCCTTGATCGTCACCGCGCGGTCGAAGGCCGAGATCCCGGTGGTGGTCCCGTCCCGGGCGTCCACCGAGACGGTGAAGGCGGTGCCCAGGCGGGCGGTATTGACCTCGACCATCGGCGGCAGCCGGAGGGCGGCGAGACGGCCGGCGGTCATCGGCACGCAGAGCAGCCCGCGGCCGAAGCGGGTCATGAAGTTGATCGCCTCCGGGGTGACCGCCTCGGCGGCCATCACCAGGTCGCCCTCGTTCTCCCGGTCCTCGTCGTCGACCACGATGACCATCCGCCCCCGGCGGATCTCCTCCAGGGCTTCGGGAATGGTCGCAAAGCCGCTCATCGTTGCTCCTCACTTTCTTCAGGCGCGTCCGTCCTGCCGAGCAGCCGCGCCGTGTGCTTGGCCAGAATGTCCACCTCGACGTTGACGGCATCGCCCGCGCGCTTGCCGCCGAGCCCCGTGACGGCCAGTGTGTGGGGGATCAGCGCCACCGCGCAGCGCGTCCCGTTGCTCGCCGCCACTGTCAGACTCACCCCGTCGATCGCCAGCGACCCCTTCTCGACGACGAAGCGGGAGAGCCCGGCGGGGAGCTCCACCTCCATCCAGCGCCCCTCACCCGCGCGCTCCATCCGGGTGATGACCCCGACGCCGTCCACGTGCCCCTGCACGAAGTGACCGCCGAACCGGCCGTCCGCGGCCAGCGGGCGCTCCAGGTTCACCACGGCCCCCGCCTGCAGCCGCTCCATCGTAGTTCGTCGCAGGGTCTCGGCCGCCAGGTCGGTGGCGACGACGTCTGCGTTTACCTCGACGACGGTGAGGCAGACGCCGTCCACCGCCAGACTCTGCCCCGGCCGGAGGTCATCCATCTCCGGGGGCACCCGCAGGCGCAGCCGCGCGCCCTCCTCCCGCCGCTCAAGGGCGAGAACCTCGCCGCGCGCCTCGATGATCCCCGTGAACATCGTCAGCGCTCCCTCGCGGGCGCCGGTACCACTGTCCCCTCCTGGTGCGCCCGTGCCGGCACCGGCCGCGTGCCGGGGAGGTAGCCTTCGATCGCGACGTCCTCGCCCAGCCGGCGGACCGACACCTCCGACAGGCGGAGCAGCCCGTTCGGGCCCAGCGGCCCCCACCCCTCGATGGCCGTCGGTGCCTCACCCCCGCCGATAAGCCCCGGCGTCACCAAGGCGATGACCTTGTGCGCGACGCCCTCCGCCAGCGCCGCGGCGTGGATCGTCCCCCCGCCCTCGATGAGCACGCTGAGCACCCCGCGCTGCCCCAGGATCTCCATCAGCGCCCGCAGCGAGGGCCGCCCTCCCGGCAGGAGCAGCACCTCCGCGCCCGTCTCACGCACCGCGGCGACGCGATCCGAGGGCGCGGCCTCCGAGGCGACGATCAGGGTCGGCGACGCCGAGTGCAGGCGGAGGAGGCGGGCGTCCGCGGGAATCCGCAGGCGGGAATCGAGCACGATCCGCATGGGATCCCGGCCGCCGGGAATCCGGCAGGTCAACTGCGGATCGTCGGTGAGCACCGTGTTGATGCCCACCAGCACCGCGTCGTGCACATCACGCAGTTCGTGGACGTACGTGCGGGCCGCCTCGCCGCTGATGGCGGTAGTGACTCCGCGGCCGGCGGCGATCTTGCCGTCCAGGCTCATCGCCCACTTCAGGCTCACAAACGGCCGACCGGTGCGCCGGTGCACCACATAGGCCTCGTTCAGCGCCAGTGCCTCCGCGGCCAGTGTCCCCTCTGTGACGTCCACGCCGGCCGCACGGAGCCGCGCGACCCCTCTCCCGTCAACACGGGCATCGGGATCAGGCATGGCCAGGACGACGCGACCCACCCCCGCCTTCAGGATCTCCTCCGTGCACGGGCCGGTGCGCCCGGTGTGGGCGCAGGGTTCCAGCGTCACATAGAGCGTCGCCCCCCGGGCGCGGGCGCCGGCCTCTTCGAGCGCGACGGCCTCGGCGTGGGCCGTCCCCGCCCTCCCGTGAAACCCGCGCCCGACGGCCTGCCCGTCCCGCACGACCACGGCGCCCACCGCCGGGTTGGGACTGGTGCGCCCCAGTCCCTGGCGCGCCAGGGCCAGCGCCTCCCGCATGAAGGCTTCGTCCAAACGCTCCGCATCCCGCATGCGATTCATCAAAAGCAAACCGCCCGAAAGCGACGGCCTTCGGGCGTAAAAATGCAAGAAAGACCTTCTCCCATCCGGACTGTACCGTCGGCTCCGGAATCGCACCGGATCTGCAGCGCCAGCGCGCCGCTCGCGGGCTTTACCGCCGGTCGGGAATTGCCCCCGGGCTCACCGCCCGGAGACTCACCCTGCCCCGAAGGTCGTCAGTATTCAGTTCCCTTCAATCATAGCACAGCCAGCCGCCGGACACGCACAGCAGGCGGCGGGCCGCCGGGCCGGGCACCGCCCCGGCTACTCCTCCCGCAGATCGACCGCCTGCGCCCCGCTGGCGCGCAGCAACGCCTCCGGAGTGATGGAGAAGACCGCGCGGGGCGTCCCCGCCGCCGCGTAGACCAGGTCGTACTGGAGCAGGTCCCGGTCAAGGAAGGCCGGCAGCGCCCGCCGGTGGCCCACCGGCGGGACGCCGCCGATGGCAAACCCGGTGGCCGACCGCACCGCGTCGGCGTCGGCCTTGACGATCGTCCGCGCCCCGGTGGCAGCGGCAAGTTTCCCCAGATCCACCCGGTTCGACCCCGACACCAGCACCAGGATGGCACGGCCGTCGGCCAGGAAGATCAGGGATTTCACGATCTGGGCGACGGTGGTCCCCAGCGCCCGCGCCGCATCCTCGGCCGTGCGGGTCCCGGCCGGGAACTCTGCAATCTCGGCCGCGACGCCCACGGCCTGCAATGCCGCCCGCACGCGGTCCACGCGAAGGGGGATCACGAGGCGGAAAGTTCTGGTACCGGGCTCATCGGCTGGTGATCGTCACACACAGGAGGGGGCGCTCTTTCCAACGGTCAGCAGGATGGCGTTGCCTGACGGGTCACGCAGGAAGAACACGCCGCTCTTCTCCTCAAATGCGGTCTTCGATGCCCGCAGGCGCGCGATGACATGGCCCAGTTCCGGCTCATCCGGCAGAACGACGGTGATGCAACGCCGTCCGGCAGCGTCGGCCGGGGGCCGCGGCGCGCCCTCGCCGGCCCAGGTGTTCAGGCCGACGTGGTGGTGGTACCCCCCCGCGGAAAGGAACGCCGCGCTCCGTCCAACGCCCAGCATCAAGTCAAATCCAAGCCCGTCGCGGTAGAAGGCTACCGCCTGGTGCACATCGGCCACGTGCAGATGTACGTGACCGATGCGCGTCAGCGGGGAGAGGCCCTGCCAGGGGCGGTCATCACCGTCCAGTTCTGCCAGCAGGCCATCGACGTCCAGCGGCTCGGTCGCCATCCGCAGCTGACCGTTGAGCTGAGGCCATTCCCGGCGTGGCCGGTCGGCGTAGATCTCGATGCCGTTGCCGTCGGGATCGGCCAGGTAGAGGGCGTCACTGACCAGGTGGTCTGAGGCCCCCTGTACCCAGGCTCGTCTCAGGATGTATCGGTGCGGAACGCGTCATGCCGCCGCCGGTGCCGTGACCGCCGCCACCGCCTCAACGTCCAGGGTGAAACGAACCTCCTCACCAACCAGCAGCGCGCCCAGCTCGAGGACCTGGTTCCAGGTGAGGTCCCAGTCCTTGCGGTTGACCGTTCCGCTGGCACTGGCCCCGGCTCTCAGGGCGCCCGTGTAATCCTTTACGGGCTCGGTGATCTCCACCTCGAAGGTGACTGGCCGGGTGTGCTCCCGGATGGTGAAGTTGCCCGTCACCAGGTACCTGCCCGTCCCCAGCGGCTCGATCGTGGTGCTGCGGAACGTCAGGTGGGGGTACTTTTCGGCGTCGAGAAAGTCCGGCGATCGGAGGTGTCCGTCGCGCTGCGGCTCAGCGGTGTCGATGCTGGCGGCTTCGATAGTAGCTTGAATCGAATTCAGGGTGCCGTCATCGCTAGTTTCGATGGCACCGGTGATTTTCTTGAACTGCCCGCGGACGGTCGAAAGTCCCATATGGCGTACGGCGAACTGCAGGCTGGTGTGAGCGGGATCGATGGTCCACTTCATCCACTTCATGACTCTCCCCTCCAACTATACTTTTTGTAGTTACTTCTCTTTCATATGTCCATTTTGCGCCCCTAGGCTTCCTCTTGTCAAGTACCTTCTCTTTTGTTAGAATCTCCTCACGGAGGGCCGAATCGATGAGGTCCATCCAGACGGAGCACGCCGAGCAGGTGTGTCCGCGCTTTCACCGGGCCGTTGAACTCGTAGGGAAGCGGTGGACGGGGGCGATCATCCGAATGCTCATGGACGGCCCGCGGCGGTTCTCCGAAATTCTGGAGGCAGTGCCGGGCCTGCATGACCGGCTGCTTTCCGAGCGGCTGAAAGAGCTTGAGGGCGAAGGGCTTGTCCGGCGCCAGGTCTACCCCGAGACGCCCGTCCGCATCGAGTACGAACTCACGGAAAGGGGGCGCGATTTGGAGCGGGTCGTGGCCGAGGTGCAGCGATGGGCGGATCGCTGGCTGGCCGGGCTGACCCGCGCCGCGCACTGAGCCCGCGCCAGACCCTCCATCCCCGCCGGCGTCGACCCGGGCGGCCTGGGGGCTGCTCGTCATGCGGGAAATTCCTCAGAGGGTAGGTAGGGAGCGCGTGGCAAGAAAACGGACGCATCCCCCCACGGGGACAACTGACAAGGGTCTGCTCGAACCTGAGGAGACCGCTCCGGAGGATCTCCGCGATCTGGCGGAGACGGCAGCGACGCCCGTTGGCGAATTGCAGCCCGACGGCGTGGACGAGGTCGAGGAGGAAGAGGCTGCCGGGGAGCCCGAGGCCGGCGACACGGCCATTGACGACCCGGTGAGGACGTACCTTAAGGAGATCGGCAGGGTATCGCTCCTGACGTCCGCGCAGGAGGTCGAGCTGGCCCAGCGCGTCGAGCAGGGGAACGAGGAGGCGAAGCGTCACCTCGTCGAAGCGAACCTGCGCCTGGTCGTGTCCATCGCCAAGAAGTATGTGGGGCGCGGCATGTTGTTCCTGGACCTGATCCAAGAAGGGAACCTCGGACTGATCC
>JACQGZ010000310.1 GCA_016199305.1 Armatimonadota bacterium
GACCTTGGCGATCACCGTCTCGTTGTTGTCCTGGACGAATCCCACCTCGACGGGCATGCTGCCTGACCCGGCATTCCGCAGGGTCGCCGTGGTCTTGAAACCGGAGCCATCGGCCGCGCTGCTCGCGGCGACGATCTGGTAGTCGGGCACGACCACGTCATAGAACCACTGGCGGAAGAACCAGTTCAACGACTCCCCGTGAGCCGCCTCGGCGAACTCCTGCACCGTCTCGATGCGGATGGCCTTGTGCCGGTTCTCCCGCACGAGACTGCTCAGGAACTGCTGGAACTTCGCCTCGCCCAGGACGTAGCGCAGCATGTGCAGCACCAGCGCTCCCTTGGCGTACCGGACGATCGCGGCCACGCCGCCACCCGAGTTGATGAAGGTATAGAAGGTGATGGGCCGGTCCCGGCCGATTACCAGGCTGTAGTCGTCGCGCTCCTCGTTCAGTTCCGTCTGAAAGGCGCGCTCCCCCAGCAGTTCCTGCACCGTTCTCAGCCCGATGTACTCGGCGAAGCACTCCCAGATGCACTGCCAGCCGGCCCCCTTGCCCTGGACTTCCATGCCGAAGTACCCGTGCGCCAATTCGTGGGCGACCGTGGACAGCTGGTAGGAGTCGCGGTTGAGGGGGGGCGAGGTGTATCGCCCGGAGACCGTCAGGTCGTTGAGCATGATCACCCCCGGATAGGCGACGCCGAGCAGGTACGGGCCCTCCCAGTAGGAGGGAAACGTGGAGATCGTGATCCGCTTGTACGGGAGGGGGCCGATGTACCGGGTCTGAAACTGGTAGGCCTTGGCCAGCCAGTCGGCGATCTTGGGGACATTCTGATCGCCCCCGGGGACCGTGTAGATGTCCACCGGGACCGGCCCTCCCTCAAGGGTGCGCTTCTGATACCGTCCGCCGAGCACCACGGTGCGCTCCGCGTCGGCGTCGCTGGCGAACCGCCAGACCCGCTTGCCCCCGGAGGGAGTGACCTCCAGCAACGACCCGGCGCTGATGACGGTCATCTCCGCCGGCGCGGTGACGGTCCCGCGGATCGACGAGCGGTTCTGGTTAAAGTCGCCGAAGGGGCTGATCAATTCGGGGTAGATCTCGCCGCTGCCAATCCAGGTGTAGTCGTTCCAGAGCGGAAAGGTGGACCCCGCAAACTCAAATTGCAGGGTCACCCGCGTCCCCGGCCGCAGCGCCGTGGGGAAGGTCAGTGTCAGGTCGGAGCCGCTGCGGGTGGCGCGCACCTCGTGCCCCTCCGCCCGCACCGATCGCAACCCGATGGGCGCCCAGAGGAACATGCGCACCGTGCTGACGTTGTAGGGCGCGGTGACTTCGATCACCGAGGTGGACCGTCCCTGCAGGGTGCCCGTCGGCAGGCTGACGACCTGGGTGCCGAATTGCAGGTTTCGGAGTATCTCCTGCGTGATGACGGGCGTCTGCACGGGGAAGATCTCGATGGTGTACTCCACCGCGCGCGCCTCGACCTCCTCAAGGCTGATCTGCGAAAGCGTGGGCCCGGCGGGCACCAGCGTCAGGGACAGCGCCACCACCAGCCACACCGCCAGAACTTTCACTCGCGCCACCATCATCTTCTCCTCACGTCCTCTCCTGCGATCTCAGGACCTCACCGCTGAATCCACCACCACACGGGGACCAAGATGGCATCATCAAGAATTTTCTGTTCGGCTTCCTGAAAGAGTCGGATCCTCGTCCCCCGGTCGCCGGCCGTCCGCGCCCGGTCGATCAGGGCATCGACCTCCGCGTTCCGGTAGCCGAACCGGTTGAAGTCTCCCCGCGAATGCCCGAGGGCCTCAAGAAACGTGCCCTGGGCACAGCTCACGGTATCCCAGCCAATACCCCAGTACGACATCTTCACCACCGGCAGCGTCGCGATCCGGTCGAAGGCGGTGTAGTTGCCGAACTCGCGCAAGGTGACCTGCAGCCCCGCCGCGCTCAGGTTGCCCGTGAGGATCTCCAGCTCCCGTCTCAACACATCGATCTGCCTGAGCAGCGAGAGGAACCAGAGCCCCAGGTCGCCCACCTCATCGAACTTGACCCCGCTCTGCGCCAGGAGGGCCTTCGCCTGGTCGGTGTTGTACGTATGGGCGCGGGCAGAGGGGTTGTGGGCCAGGCAGCCCGGCGGTTCCACGCCGGTGGCCACCAGGTTATCGTCGACCGCCGCGATCCGGGCACGATCGATGGCAGCGGCCACTGCGCGCCGGGCCTGGACATTGTCAAACGGAGGCTGCGTCGTGTTGAACCCCAGGAACCAGATGATCACGGTGCGGCGCTGCTGCGCCGCGACAGGCCCGGCCAGCAACGCGACCGCGAGCAAGATGGCAAGGACAAAACGAATGGCAGTCATGGCGTGGGCAAGCCTGCGCCGCGTCACGTGAGAACCACCTCTCTCCCACGGGCCTTTCTGCCTCTGCCGTGCCTCCATCTTACGCCATCCCCGCCGTCACATGGCCTGGCTTCGCTATGAGTCCGGCAGAAACGGCACAAGGGCGGCCGCGACGGCGTGGCGGTGGGCTTCCTCTCGCGTGACGAGCCCGCAGGTCAGCCAACCGATTGTGCCCCACACCCTGTCTTGCCCCTTGCCGACCCTCTCGTAGACCGCCTGCGCCTGGCCCGCCCGAACGAGCGGCGCGACCTCTTCGGGCAGCGCAATGCGCAACCCGCCGCCCAGGCCCGTGCGGCCCTTCTGATCCACCACCGCCACCCAGCCTCCCAGAAACGTTCCGAATGGGGTGTCCTCGACACCGTCTTCGATGCCTACCCCCAGGTCGGCACGGGTCTGCTGCAGGGCGCGCCGGGCACGACTCACCGCCCCCTGGACCGCCTCCGCGGGGGAGCCGGGGAGATCCGGCACACCTGACTCCACGGGTAAGGCAACGATCTCGGCATGCGGAAAGACCTGCGCAGCCACCGCCCTGACCGCAGAAACCTTGGCAGGGCCCTCTGAACCGACGGCGATCTTCATCGTCTCCGGAGCACCTCCCGGCGGTCACCGCCGCTCGCGGGCATGTCTGCTAGACTGAAACGGCCGTGGATCCGATCCTGTTCCAGGTGGGCCCATTCGTCGTGCGCTGGTACGGGCTGATGATGGCCGTGACCATCGTCACCAGCCTCTGGGCCGCGACCCGTTGGGGACCCCGCTTTGGCGTCGACCGGGCGCTGATCGACCGTATCGTCTTCTGGCTGGTTGTCATCCTCTTCGCCGGTGCGCGCCTGGGATACGTGCTCAGCCACCCGGGGGAGTTCCGTGATCCCCTCGAGATCCTGCGCATCTGGCACGGCGGCCTCTCCTCTCACGGCGCCATCGCGGCGGGGCTGCTCTACGTGGCGGCCGTGGCCCGGCACGCCGGCATCTCCGCGTGGTCGCTGGCCGACACCTTCGCCTGGCCAATCCCGCTGGGCAACATCTTCGTCCGCTTCGGCAACTTCATGAACGGCGAACTCTACGGCGATCCCACGACCCTGCCCTGGGGCGTCCGCTTCCCCACCGCGCCCGACGCCCCGCGCCATCCGCTCCAACTGTATGAGATGCTGCTGGGCGCGGTCATTCTCCTCATCGCCTGGCGCATGGCCGCGCGGCGGGCCTTTCCGGGCCAGGTGTGGTGGGTGATCGTGGCGTTGACGTCCGTGGGGCGCATCGCCCTCGACGCGCTGCGCGGCGAGGATCAGGTGCTGTGGGGGATCCTCGCCTACGGCCAGATCGCCGCGGCGGCACTCCTGGTGGTCGCCCTCTGGTTCCTGTTCCGCAGGCCTACCCAAACCGGTAGTGCACGCCGTAGCCCCCTCGAGGCAGACGCCAGTCGATGACCCGGTAGGGGCAACCCAGCAGGCAGGAGGTACATTCGACGCAGTTCTCGTAGGAGATCGCGATTTTTTCCCCGTCCCACTCGTACACCTTGGCCGGGCAGAAGGTCGTGCAGGGGCGGCCCCATTCCTCGCCGCACCGCTCCAGGC
>JACQGZ010000324.1 GCA_016199305.1 Armatimonadota bacterium
GGGCATCGCGGTGGCCGAGGCGTTGCTCGCCCGGACGCCGGAGGCGGAGATCCGCTTCGTCGGCGGGACGCGCATCGAGGCGCGGATCATCCCGGAGGCCGGGTGGGCGTATGCTCGCGTCGCCGCCCGCCCGCTGCCGCGCCGCCCGGGCGCAGGGCAGATCAGATCGATCGCCGTCAACCTGGCGGGCCTGGTGCAGGCCGCCGTCCTGCTGGCGCGCCGGCGGCCGGATGCGGTGCTGGCCACCGGCGGCTACGTGGCGGGTCCCGTCGGCCTGGCCGCGGTGCTGCTGAGGATCCCGCTGGTGGTCCAGGAGCAGAACGCCATCCCCGGCCTGACCAACCGCTGGCTGGGACGGTGGGCCCGGAGGATCTCGCTGCCGTCGGCGGTGCCGGGGGTCTTTCCAGAGGAGCGGGTGGTCATCACAGGGGTGCCCGTGCGACCCACCGTGCTGCGGGGCGAGCGCCGCGCGGCGCGCCAAGCCCTCGGGCTGGCGCCCGACCGGTTCACCATCATGGTGCTCGGCGGCAGTCAGGGGGCCCTCACGCTCAACCGCGCCGTCACGGAGGCGGCGACGCTCGTGATGTACGAGCCGGTGCAGATCCTGCACCAGACCGGTGGAGAGCATCTCGAGTGGGTGCGGCGGGAGATCGGCCACCGCGAGCACGTGGGGCCGCCGGTCCTGCGTCAGGTGGCGGTGCCGTACATCGAGCGGATGGGGGAGGCCTATGCCGCCGCCGATCTGGTGATCTGCCGCGCGGGCGCCTCGACCCTGGCAGAGGTGACCGCGTGGGGGCTGCCGGCGATCCTGGTGCCCTACCCCCACGCCGCCGGGGCCCATCAGGAGGCGAACGCGCGGCGGCTGGCCGAGGCAGGCGCCGCGGAGGTCATCCCCGACGCCGACCTCACCGGGATCCGCCTGGCCCAGCAGTTGGGCGCGCTCCTGCGCCAGCCCGCGCGCCGCCGCGAGATGGCGGAGGCCGCCCGCCGGATGGCGCGCCCCGACGCGGCGGAGCGGGTGGTGGACCTGCTCCTGGAGGCGGCCGGACGCTCCACCCCGCGGCGGACGCCGGAGGAGCCGGGCATCAGGGTGATCGCGTGATCGTATCTTCAACCCCACCCCGCAAGTTCACTTCAGCGAACTTGCGGGGTGGGGCACCCCAACTGACAAGGGCGCCGCATGCTTGATCCATCTCAGCACGTGCACTTCGTCGGGATCGGCGGCGCCGGCATGAGCGCGCTCGCCCACCTGCTGCTGGCGCGCGGCTCCATGGTCTCGGGCTGCGACATCCGCGCCTCCGAGGCGACCCGCCGTCTAGAGCAGATGGGCGCGGTGATCCGCCTGGGGCATGCGGCCGGCCATCTGCACGGGGTCGACCTGGTCGTGACCTCTCGGGCGGTCACCGCGGAGAATGCCGAACTGCTGGCGGCCCGCACCCGCGGCGTGCCGGTGCGCCATCGCGCCGAACTGCTGGGCCAGGTCATGACCGAGGGGCGGTCCATCGCGGTGGCGGGGACGCACGGGAAGACCACCACGACGGCCATGACGGCGGCGGTGCTGATCGAAGGCGGCCTCGATCCCACCGCGCTGGTCGGCGCGGACGTGCCGGCCTTCGACGGCAACGCGCGCGTGGGGCAGGGCAGGTGGGTGGTGGCGGAGGTGGACGAGAGTGACGGGTCGCTGCTGCACGTCGCCCCCTGGGCGGCGGCCGTGACCAGCCTGGATCTCACCGACCACGCCGACTTCTACGCCTCCCCCGAGCACCTGGAAGGGACCTTCGAACGGTTCCTGCAGGGGATCAAGCCGGACGGCTTCGCCGTCCTCTGCGCCGATCATCCGATCGTCGGCCGGATGGCCCGCACGCTGCGCGTGCCCGTCATCACCTACGGCCTGACCGCGGAGGCCGACCTGACCGCGGAGGTGCAGGAGCTCAACGGCGCGCGCAGCCTCGCGCTCGTCCGGCGGCGGAACCGGCGCGTGGGCCGACTGACCCTGCAGGTCCCCGGCCGTCACAACCTGACCAATGCCCTGGCCGCGACCGCGATCGGGCTGCAGGTGGGCATCCCCTTCGACGCGATCGCCCGCGGACTGGCGGAGTTCCGCGGGGTGGCGCGCCGCTTCGCCATCCAGGGGGAGGTGGGGGGCGTGCTGGTCGTGGACGACTACGCCCACAACCCCGTCAAGGTGGCGGCGGCGCTGCGGGCGGCGCGCGAGTGCTGGCCGGGCCGGCGGGTGGTGGCCCTCTTTCAGCCGCACCGCTTCAGCCGGACGCGCACCACCCACGCGCAGTTCGCCAATGCCTTCCGGGATGCCGACGAGGTCTACATCACAGAGATCTACCCCGCCGACGAACCCCCCATCCCCGGCGTCAGCGCGGCGCTGATCGTGGA
>JACQGZ010000315.1 GCA_016199305.1 Armatimonadota bacterium
GCAGGACCCACTAGACATCGAGTTCCATCACGCCTCCATCTCCGCGATGCCCTTTCTGGAGGACGCCAGTTTCGATGCAGCCGTGGCCAACTACGTCTTGATGGATGTCCTGGACTATGAGTCCGCCATCGCTGAAATCGCCCGGGTCCTGCGGCCCGGGGGCCGCTTTGTTCCGGTCATTTCCCACTCTTCATTTGAAGGTCGTTAGCACATACCCGCATTCGACTCCCCCCGGCGGGAGGACCGGATGGGCTGGCTCGATGATGACTACTTCATCCGGCGCGCAGGATACAGCCAGTGGGGCGACCTGAAGCCCTTCCTATCATTTCACCGGCCCTTGCGCGACTATGTCGCGGCCTGTAAGAGGGTCGGGCTGGAGCTGCGTGATCTCGACGAGCCGGAGATTTCCGAGGAAGCCAGACGAGAATGGCCGGCGCGGGTGATCCGCGACCACGCCCGCGTCCCGTGGGCCTACGTTCTGAAGTTCGTCAGGTAGCTCGCCCGTGCCGCCTCTACACCCATGCCGCGCGGAACCCCCACGCCAGAAGAGCGGAGGACGTGCTCCAGGCCGTTGAGGACGGCCAGGACCGCCGGCAGTTCCGCGTTGTAGCCCATCAGCCCGATCCGCCAGACGCGGCCGCGCAGGGGGCCGAACGAGGTGGCGATCTCGATCCCGAACTCCTCCAGCAGCCGCAGCCGCGCCGCTTCGTCCTCCACGCCGTTGGGGATCTTCACCGCCGTGATCTGGGGGAGCCGGTGCGCCGGATCGCCGAAGAGCTCCAGACCCATCGCCGTCAGACCGGCCTTGAGGGCGTCACCGGCGCGGCGGTGGCGCAGGAAACGCGCCTCCAGTCCCTCCTCGACAACGAGCCGCAGCGCCTCACGCAGGGCGTAGGTCATGCTCGTCGGCAGCGTGTGGTGGTTGAGGCGCTCCGGGCCCCAGTAGCGCTGCAGTTGGGTCAGATCGAAGTAGTTGCTGGTCACCGGCCTACGGCGGGCGGCCAAGGCCCGTTCGGCGCGGTCGTTGTAGGTGATCGGCCCCATCCCGGAGGGGCAGCCCAGGCACTTCTGCGTGCCGGCGAAGGCCAGATCGATGTCCCAGGCGTCGACCTCGACGGGGACGCCGCCGAGGGTGACGACCGCGTCGACGACCAGTAGGGCGTCACGCTCCCGGCAGATTCGGCCGATCTCTTCGAGGGGCTGCCAGATCCCGGTCGAGGTCTCGCCGTGCACCATCGCGACGATCTTCGCCGGCTGGCGCGCCAGGGCGGCCTCGATCGCGCCAGGGTGGATGACCTGCCCCCATTCGGCTGTGACCTGATCGACCTGCGCGCCGTAGCGCGTCGCGATGTCCACCAGGAGGTCGCCGAACCGGCCGCAGTTGCCCACCAGCACGCGGTCGCCCGGCTCGATGAGGGAGACCAGCGCCGCCTCCATCGCCGCCCGGCCGGTGCCGGAGATGCTGAACGTGCGGGGGTTGCCGGTGCGGAAGACGATCCGGCCCAGGTCCACTACGTCGTTCATGATCGCGGTGAAGGCCGGGTCGAACTGGCCGAGCACGGGGGCGGCCATGGCCCGCAGCAC
Organism: Armatimonadota bacterium; assembly: GCA_016199305.1. Classification (GTDB taxonomy): domain Bacteria; phylum Sysuimicrobiota; class Sysuimicrobiia; order Sysuimicrobiales; family Humicultoraceae; genus JACQGZ01. The sequence goes on from JACQGZ010000315.1 coordinate 1,585, forward strand.
GCGCGGGTCGGGGTTGGTGGGCCCGGTCCCGCAGAGCAATCGGACTGGCGGATTGAGTTCGCCGGCGGCCGTCTTCACGAGTGCAGTGCCCTCTTCCACGCCGAAGGGACTTTCCGGCCGTAGTCGATGTCCCGCGCGCCCAGGAACGCGGCCAGCTCCTCGACCGTGCCCGCGACCGCCCGGCTCGCGGCGAGCCCCTCGGGGGCATCCGGTTCGGCGTACACGGCGTTGATGATCAGCCTGCCGTGCGCGTGCTCCATGGTCGGATCGATCCGGCCGATCAGCCGGTCTCCATGCAGGATCGGCATGACGAAGTAGCCGTACTCCCGCTTCTCCTTCGGCACATAGATCTCCAGGCGAAAGTGAAAGTCAAAGAGCAGCTCGGTTCTGTCGCGGTCGTTGATCAGGGTATCGAAGGGCGAGAGTAGGGTCGTGCGGGGGCGCCACGCTCCCCGGCGCAGGCGCTCGAGCAGCACCAGCGCGTCCGTGGACACGTACCA
>JACQGZ010000316.1 GCA_016199305.1 Armatimonadota bacterium
GAGTCCCCCGGGATGCGCCCGAGATCGCGCGCATGAGGGCCGGTCCGGCTGCACGAGCTTGCCGTCAGGTGCTCGGTGTACCGGACGGAACCAGAGTGGCACCGCGGGATCATCCCGTCTCTGCTTAGAGGCGGGATGTTGTGTTTGGAGGAGGATGCTCATGCTCGATCTCAAGGTGATCCGGCAGAACCCCGATCTGGTGCGCGCGGGTCTCCGGGCACGCGGGGCCGATCCGGGCCAGGTCGATCGGATCCTGGAGGCCGATCGCCGGCGGCGCGACCTGGTCCAGACCATCGAGACCCTGCGCAGCGAACAGAAGCGGGCTTCGGCGGAGATCGCGCGCCTCACGGGAGCGGAACAGCAGCAGCGGATCGCCGCGGCCCGCGACCTCTCGGACCGCCTCGGCGCGGAGGAGACTACGCTGCGGCGGGTCGAGGAGGATCTCGACCCCCTCCTGCGGGCGCTGCCCAACCTCCCGCACGACAGCGTGCCCGTCGGGCGCGGGCCGTCTGAGAATGTCGTCGTCCGCACCTGGGGCGAACGGGCGGAGTGGGGATTCACGCCCCGCGATCACGTGGACCTGGGCGCCCGCTTCGGCATCGTCGATCTCGAGCGGGGCGCGAAGGTCGCCGGTTCGCGCTTCTACTACCTGCTCGGCGACGGCGCCCTGTTGGAGATGGCGCTGATCCGCTACGCGCTGGATGCCGCCCTGGTGCGGGGGTTTGTGCCCGTGATCACCCCCGTCCTGGTCAAGCCCGAGGTCATTACCGGCGCCTGGGGCGGGGCGCGGTTCGACCCGCAGCAGACCTACCACCTGCCGGACGACGACCTGGCGCTGATCGCCACCTCCGAGCAGTCCCTCGCGGGTCTGTATATGGACGAGATCCTCGAGGAGGAGCGGCTGCCGGTGCGCCTGGCGGGGATCTCCTGGTGCTTCCGCCGCGAGGCCGGATCCTACGGGCGGGACGTCCGGGGCCTCTACCGGGTCCACCAGTTCGACAAGGTAGAGATGTTCTCGTACTGCCACCCCGACCGGGCCTGGGAGGAGCACGAATTCCTCCTGTCCATCGAAGAGGCGATTCTGCAGAGGCTGGGGATTCCGTATCGTGTCGTCGCGCTCTGCACCGGCGACCTGGGGCAGTCGTCCGCGAAGACCTATGACCTCGAGGCCTGGATGCCCGGACGGGGGGACTACGGCGAGGTGACCTCCTGCAGCAACACCACGGACTTCCAGGCGAGGCGGCTGGGCATCCGCTTCCGTCCAAGGCGGGGCGGGTCTGCCGAATACGTCCACACCCTGAACGGGACGGCCATCGCGACCAGCCGCGCGCTGATCGCGGTGCTGGAGAACTACCAGCAGGAGGACGGCAGCGTCCGCATCCCCGAGGTGCTGGTGCCGTTCATGGGGGGCCGGACGACACTGGGACCCTGAGGGCACGGCGCACGGCGAAATGCGAAGGCCGATGTGTTCACCACGGAGTCGGGGCTGGGGTACGAGTCGTTCAGGGTCGCGGTCTTTGAATTGCAGAGGATCGCGGACGACGTGGTCGTCGCCCTGTACAACAAGCACAAGTAGGCGGGGCTACTTGCTGTGCTTGTCCGCGACCTTGCTGGCGCCGTAGGCGTCGGGCTTGGTGACCGCGGCGAACCCTGACCCGGTCACCATGCCCACGACCTCGCGGATGATGTTGCGGGTCTCGCCGTGCTCGCCGACGTCGAGGTGGATCTCCACCGGCAGCCTGGAGTAGCCGTTCCGGGCCAGTTCCCCGGCGATGCGGCTGGCGGTCTCCAGGCTGAGGGAGGTCTCAAACAGAATCCGCTGGCGCAGGCTCTCCATCTTCCGGTTGCGCTGCTTGCGGTAGAAGTACCGGCCGCCGTGCCCGACGCGGTGCACCACGATCGCGGTGACGAACGTGGTGTCCTCGCTTAGCAGCGAGTCCGTGCCGATGATCAGGTGATACTGCTGGTCGGGTTCTTCTTCCATGAACCCCACCAGCCGCCCGAACATCTCGTCGAAGCGTAGTTTGCCGTGCGTCGGGCTGACAAAGTCCATCGCTGGTCGTCCCAAAGCCAAGTATACTGCGGCTTTCCGCCTCCCGCAAACTCAGGCGGAGGGCCGCGATCCTAGAGGTCGCGGCGCCCTTCCAGCGCCCGGGCCAGCGTGACCTCGTCCGCGTATTCCAGGTCCGACCCCACCGGCACGCCGTGGGCGATGCGCGTCACCCGGACGCCCAGCGGCTTGAGGACCTTGGCCAGGTAGAGCGCGGTGGCTTCGCCCTCCGCCCGCGGGTTGGTGGCCACGATCACCTCTTTCACCTCTTCGGTGCGGACCCGGGCGAGGAGGGCGTTGATCTTGAGATCGTCGGGGCCGACGCCGTCGAGCGGGGAGATGGCGCCGTGCAGGACGTGATACTTGCCCTTGACCTCTCGCGTGCGCTCCAAGGCCACGACATCCCGCGGATCCTCGACCACGCAGATCACGGCGGAGGACCGCTGCGGGTTGCTGCAGATGGCGCAGGGATCCACGTCGGTGAAGTTCCAGCAGATGCTGCAATAGCGCATGCCCCGGCGGGCCTCCAGGATGGCCTGGGCGAGCGATTCGGCGTCCTGCGGCGGCAGGCGGAGGATGTGGTAGGCGAGGCGCTGCGCGGACTTCGGGCCGATGCCGGGCAGCCGGTGAAAAGCCTCGACCAGACGCGCGATGGGCGAGGCGGCGCCGGGCAGCAGGTAGTCGCGGTCGTCACGGGCGGCGTCGTTGCTCACGGGGCGTACAC
>JACQGZ010000313.1 GCA_016199305.1 Armatimonadota bacterium
ATGAGGTTGCCGCGGTCGCCGTACAGATTGAGCAGGTCCGGATAGAGGTGGCAGAGACGGAGTCGCACCAGTCGATTCACTCCTCCCAGTAGGCCCGCACGTAGCCGCGTCTGGTCAGCATCGACCGCAGGCGCAGCATCGCGGTGTAGGTCGGCATGATGTACAGCGTCTCCCCGCCGGCCAGCTGTCCGAGGCCCAGGCGGACGGCGCGCTCCGGATCGGGCTCCACCGTCACCACGCCGCCGTCAAGGCCAGCGTACTTCAGCCGCACCGCCATCTCCGGGGCGCGCAGACCCGTCAGCACCACCGCGCGGCACCGCCCCCGCAGCAGTTCGAAGTCGACGTCCCAGAGCCAGGAGATGTCGCGCCCGTCCGCGGTAAGATCGTTGATGGCGATCACGCCCACGATGGGATGCCCGCCGGAGGTCACCGTGCGCAGGACTTCGTTGAACCCGGCCGGGTTCTTGGCCAGCAGCATGACCACGCGGCGCCCATCGATCACGATCTGCTCCCCCCGCCCGAAGGCGGGGCGGAAGGCGCCGACCGCCTCCGCGATCTCCTCCAGGGGGACCCCCACGGCCAGCGCCGCGGCCGAGGCGGCGAGCACATTGTAGACGTTGTAGAGACCGGGAAGGCCGCTGCGGATGACGGCGCGTCCGGCGGGGGTGCGTAGCGCAAAGGTCGATCCGGCCAGTCCCTGCAGGCGGACCGTTTCCGCGGCCACCGCGGCAGGCGGCCGCGCGGTGCCGCAGCGCTCGCAGCGATAGACGCCCAGATGCCCGAGGTAGATCGCGGCGTACGCGTACGGGATGCCGCAGCGGTAGCAGTACCGTCCGTCTGCCGCGTGCTCCAGCGCGGTGGCGCGGGAGACCTTCGGATCGTCGATGCCGAAGGGACGCCCGGCGGGATGCGGCCGGCCGACATCGGCGACGAGCGGGTCGTCGGCGTTGTACAGGACGGCGGCGCCCTCGAGGCGGGTCAGCGCGTCCCGCCACCGGTCGGCCACCAGGTCGATCTCGCCGTAACGGTCCAGCTGATCGCGGAAGAGATTGCCCAGCACGACGGCGCGGGGTCGCAGCGGCCCCACGACGAGGGGGAGGGTGGCCTCGTCCACTTCGAACACCCCGATGTCGCCATCGATGCGGCCGGACAGCGCGCTGCGGCGCACCAGCGCGGTGACCATGCCGGCCGGCAGGTTGGCGCCGGCGCGATTTCCCACGGCGCGCAGGCCGGCGCGCTCCAGAATGGCGGTGAGCAGGCGCGCGGTCGTGGTCTTGCCGTTCGTGGCGGTGATGAGGACGGCGCCCTGCGGGAGGCGGCGACCCAAGTGCGCCAGGATCTCGGGGTTCACGGCCCGGGCGATCCGGCCGGGCATCGTGGTGGCGCCTCCGGCACCGACAGTGCGGATGATAAAAGCGGAGAGGCGCCCGGCCAGCACGCCGGCGCCGAGACGCAGGTTCCTCACCTCTTCAGAATACGTCGAGATCGGGCGACGTCTAGAAGCGGCGGGCCCCCAGGTAGCGCTTGCGGTAGTAGTCCTTGCTCAGCGGGGTGATCGTCACGCTGCCGTAGGCGGAGGAGGAGTGGATGAACTGCCCCTCCCCGATGTAGATGCCCGCGTGCGACGGGCCGCGGCGGTAGGTGGTGAAGAAGACCATGTCTCCCGGCTTCAACTCCCCTGCCGGCACCGGGCGCCCGGCGTAATACATGGCGTAGGTGGTGCGTGGCAGCGAAACGTCCATGCGGGCGTAGACGTACTGCAGGAAGCCGGAACAGTCGAACGCGGATGGCCCGGTGGCGCCCCAGCGGTAACGGGTACCGATGAAGCGGCGGGACAGGCCGATCAGGCTGCCGGCCCACTGCGTTCCGCGGTAGGGGAGGGCCCGCGCCTTGACCGTCGAGGCGGCGGGAGCGGCGGTGGGTGCTTGGGGAGACGCGGCTGCGGGGGTCGCGCGAATCCCCGGCGCCTTCACCTTGAGGATCTGGCCGATGCGCAGGGTCGACTCGACGCCGATCCCATTGAGCGCGGCCAGGTCTCTCACCCCCATCCCAAAGCGCCGCGCCAGCACCCAGAGTGTGTCCCCGGGTTTGACCTCATAGCGCTCGATCTTATACGCGGGCGCGGACCTGGCCGCGGCGGGCGGGGAGGAGGAGACCGGGATCACAAGGCGCTGTCCCGGTTGCAGGACCGCATCGACACCCGTCAGGCCGCTGGCCCGAGCGATGGCCTCGATCGGGACATGATAGCGCGAGGCGATGGCCCAGAGCGTGTCCCCCGCCCTTACCTCATACCGCTCCGTCCTGGATGCCGGCGTGGACGTCGTCGCGACGTGAGGGGAGGAGGAGACCGGGATGACGAGACGCTGTCCTGGCTGTAGAAGCGCGTCAACGTCGGCGAGGCCGCTGGCTCGCGCGATAGCCTCCACCGAGACGTGGTAGCGCGAGGCGATGGACCAGAGCGTGTCGCCGGAGCGGACGGTGTAGGTTTGCGCGGCCGACGCCGCGGGAGCGACGACGGCGAGAAGGACGATGGTCGAGATGAGAACGCGCATCGCGCCTCCGGGTTGGAGTGCGGTATTGGGATACCGAGACGGCGCGTTTCGGGATGAGAGGAGATGAGGCCGGGAGCCTCCTCCACGCCCGTTCGTGAGGCAGAGGGATTCGCCCTCGGCGCTGAAAGTCCTGCCGCCCTAGACCCTCAGGCGCCCGGCCCGGAGGCGCCGAGGGGCGGCCCCTCCACGGCCATCTCGCGCAGCCGCCGGATGCGGTCGTCGATAGGCGGGTGCGTGTTGAAAAGTCCGTTGAGGGAGCCGCCCCACTCTTTGAGGGGATTGACGATGTACAGGTGCGCGGTGGCCTTGTTGGCGACCTCGAGGGGATCCCGGTCGGCGTCCAGTTTCTCCAGCGCGCCGGCCAGGCCGGCCGGGTAGCGCGTCAGCATCGCGCCGCCGGCGTCGGCGAGGTACTCGCGCCGCCGCGAGATGGCGAAGCGGATCAATTGCGCGGCCAGCGGCGCGAAGATCGCCAGCAGCAACGCGACCAGCGCGACCAGGCCCCCGCCGCCGCGGTCGCGCGACCGCCGGCTCCCACCCCAGCGCGCGGACCGGCGGAACCAGTCGCTGACCAGAGCGACGGTGCCGACCAGCACCACGACCAGCGTGGAGAGGCGGACGTCCATGTGCTGGATGTGCGCCATCTCGTGGGCGACGACCCCTTCCAGCTCCAGGCGGTTCAGTTTCTCCAGCAGCCCCGTCGTCACCGCCATCGCCGCGTGCTGTGGATCGCGTCCGGTGGCGAAGGCGTTGGGGGCCGAGTCCTGGATGAGGTAGACGCGCGGCTTGGGGAGGCCGGCGGCGATGGCCAGCCCCTCCACCGCGTTGTGGAGAAAAGGCTGCTCGTCGTGCCTGACCTCGCGCGCCCCGCTGATGCCCAGGACGACGCGGTCGCTGTAGAAGTAGGAGGCCGAGGCCGAGACGAGGGCGATCACCGCGGCGGCGGGGATCGCCGCGTAGCCCACCTCAGTGACCTGCCCGATGGCGTAGCCGAGCGCCAGGATCAACAGCACAAACAGCGCGAGCAGCAGCCACGTCGCGCGCGCGTTGCGCTCGATCTGTTCGTACATCGGGGTGATCTAAAACTGAACCTTGACCGGCTCGCGCGCCGCGTCCTCCATCTCGAAGTAATCCCGGCCGCGGAACCCGAAGGCGTTGGCCAGCAGCGCCGTGGGGAAGGACTGGCGCAGGTTCTCGTGGCGCAGGACGGTGTCGTTGTAGAACTGGCGGGCGAAGGCGATCTTGCTCTCCGTGCCGGCCAGTTCCTCCTGCAGTTGCTGGAAGTTCTCCGTGGCCCGCAGCTGCGGGTAGTTCTCCGCGACCGCAAAGAGGCTGCGCAGGGCCCCGGTCAGCATGTTCTCGGCCTGCGACTGCTCCCCCACCGACCCCGCGGCGATGGCCCGGGCGCGCGCGTTCGTGACGCGCTCGAAGACCTCCCGCTCGTGCGTGGCGTATCCCTTCACCGTCTCGATCAGGTTGGGGATCAGATCGTAGCGGCGGCGCAGCTGCACGTCGATCTGCGACCAGGCGTTGTTGATGCGATTCCGCAGCACCACCAGCCGATTGTACAGGTAGATGACGTAGAGCACGATCAGGACGATGATGCCGATCAGGGCGTAGCGCATCGCGTGCGTCCTCCTTCCGCCCGCGTCGAGCGGACTCTGCTACTTCATTCGGCCCCGGCCGCGGCGCCCCTGTCCCGCGGGACTCCCGCACGGACGGCCGGGGCGTTCGCGCGCCTCGACCGGACCGTCACAGGGTAATGGTATAATACGCGCGAACATCGCGGGCACTCCGCCGGCGAGCGCGCACCCGAGAGGGGGGGCTGTCGTGCTGCAGATGAAGGTGAGAGGCGTGGCGCTGGACCAGCAGATGAACCCCGTCGTCCTCCTCGTCGATCAACCGGAGACCATGGCCCTGCCGATCTGGATCGGGCAGGCGGAGGCGACCGCCATCGCGATGGAACTGCAGGGGGTGCATCCCCCCCGCCCGATGACGCACGACCTGGTCCGCGTCCTGCTGCACGAACTGAAGGCCAGCGTCTCCCGCATCGTCGTCACGGACGTCCGCGACAACACCTATTTCGCCGAGATCCACGTCGCCCAGAACGGCGGCGCGCTGGTGATCGACTCCCGCCCCAGCGACGCCATCGCCGTGGCGCTGCGCATGGAGGCCCCCATCTTCGTCGAGGAGAAGGTCGCCGCCCAGGCGATCCAGTTGAAGAAGTCCTTCGACGAGAACGACATGGAGGAGTGGAAGAAGTTTCTCGACCGGGTGAAGCCCTCCGACTTTCACACCACGCACTAAAGGCCCGTTTCTCTAAGGCTGCGGAGCACATCCGGTCTCAGCCCTTTGAGTTACGTCGAGGAAAAGCCCCGCCGGTCGAAGCTGTAGACCTTGCCGTTGGCGCGCAGCCGCACCGGGTTGCGCCAGAGGGAATGGACGGCGCGGAGGAAGAGCGCGATGCGCTTGGCCTCCAGCTTGCGCTCCTCGTCCCGGTGGACGAGGGTGAGATCCCGGTGGTGCCCCACCTCCACCTCCACGTGGGGCTGGCCCTTGTGCTCCTTCTGGTCGATCAGCATGTCCCGCACGCGCTGGACGTCGTAGGATTTCTGCTTCTCCTTGGGATCGTAGACGAAGATGTCCAGCCGCCGGATCAGCTCCTCGGTGAGGGCGTCCTGAATGAGCATGACGTCCTCGTAGTAGGTGCGGGCGTCCAGCGCCGCGTCGAACCCGCGTCCGTCCCGGATCGCCTTGAAGAGACTGTAGCCGATGGTGTAGGGGGCAGGGCGGCTGCTCAGCTGCACCGAGATGGAGACCCATTCCTGCGGATCGAGGATCTCCCGCAGCAGTTCCGCCTCGACGAAGGTGGCCCAGCCCTCGTTGATGATGTGCGTGCGCTGGATCAGGTCGAAGTACTCCGCCTCCTCGCGCACCGACTGGAGGAGGTGGCGCTCGTAGTCCTCCAGCGGCGCCCGCTCCTCCAGGAAGTAGATCAGCCGCCGCCGCCGCACGTCCGGGTCGCGTTCGAAGGCGTTCACCGTCGTGGCCACGGTGAGGAGGGCGTCGAGGAGGGCCTCCACCTTTTCCCGCCCGTGTTTGCCCTCGTACCGTCGGATCAGGCGGGCGTGCAGTTCCGCCTCGTTGAGCATGTTCTTGTTCGACTTGCGATACCAGTGGTTGTTCTTGAAGAAGTCCAGGTGCCCGAAGACGTGGGCGATCACCAGGACGTTCTGCAGGTAGGTGTTGCCGGCGCGCAGGAAGGCGTGGGAGGGGCGCGTGTTCAGCACCAGCTCCAGGATGCTGAAGAGCTCCTTGTTCTGCTGGGCCACCAGCTCTTTGTAGGCGCCGCCCCAGTACCAGTGGATGAAGCGATTGGGCAGGCCCATGCTGGCCACTTCCGCGATCTCGTCGCTGTCGGTCAGGCGGAAGTAGACCGGGTCGAAGGAGAGCCCGCGGGAGCGGGCCAGCGCCTCGATCCGTTCAATGATCGGCGCGTAGCGCTGCAGCGAGTCCACGGCTCTGTTCCCGGGTGAGGATGGTCAGGAAATCCCCCATGGCGGCGCGGATCGTCTCCACGTCCACCAGGTTGGCGAAGGTGGCGTTGGGGTGGCGGCGGGCGTGCTCGTGCACGTACTCGGAGAACCCGCCGACCCCCCGCCCGCCGGGGTTGACGTGCCCGTAGCAGATGAGGTCGAACCGCCGCAGCGCCTCCTCGTAGCGGCGCTTGGCCAGATCGAAGTCCCCCGAACTGGTCTCCCCGTCGGTGAAGAGAAAGAGGAACTTGTCGTACTCGGTCGTGCCTTCCAGCAGCGCCATCGCCTTCTCGAAGCCCGTGGAGATGTGCGTGCCGCCGCTGGACTCAACGCAGAAGAAGTCATCGCGGACCTTCTCCGTGGCCACGTCCTGGAAGACGACGTAGCGGCGCAGGTTGGTCGGGTAGCGCCGCTCCAGGTAATACCAGAGGACGAAGATCGTCTTGCGCACCAGCGCCAGGTACTCCCCGCGCATCGACCCCGAGATGTCCAGGACGTAGACCTCCAGGGAGCGGTGGTTGCGGTAGGTGGTGGGGTCCTCGATGAAGTACCACCCGTCCTGCCGGAGGTCCACGTCGTAGTCCAGCATGCCCCGCTCCCGCACGCTGCGCAGCAGCGACTGCAGCATGGTCTCTTCCAGGTTGAGGTCGGGGCGCAGCCCGATGCGATCCAGGTCGTCTAGCTCGGGCATGTCCTCGCTCTCCACCTCCCCCGCCGCGGCCGACAGGTGCAGGGGGGGCAGGTGGATCTCCTCGAGCAACACCTCCTGGGCCAGGCGGACGAACTCATCGAAGTCCAGCTCCACCCGCAGTTCTCGGCCGTGGTGGTCTCCACCCAGCAGCCCTCCCAGCGCCTGCACCTCCTCCTCGCCGCCGTCCCGTCCGCCGCGGGTGCCGTCCCCCCCGGCGGCGCCCTTGCCCTGCGCCAGGACGGTGGCCTCCTCCCCGTAGCGGAGGGTGGGCAGGTCGAGGGTGGCGATCTGGGTCTTCACCCGCCCGTCGATGACCAGTTCCTTCTGCTGGATGAGTTCGTTCAGGTTCTGCTTGAGGTACTCCCGCAGCAGCTGGTCGTGTTTGTACTGCGCAATGCGGGCGCGGTGAATCCGCAGGGGGACCACGCCTAGAAGCTCCGGCCGATGATCTTGAAGAGCGCCCGGGCGCAGACCGGGCAGTAGCCCTGCTCCTCGATGGCGGTGCGGTAGAGGACGTCGAGCAGTTCCTGGCTGGGCGCGTCGAACTCCTCGCTCTTCTCGTAGAGGCGCAGCAGGTTCTTGATCTTGTTGAAGACGATCTCGTTGATCACCGGGCGCAGGTGCTCGTTGTCCTTGTAGGACATCTTGCGCAGTTCCTCCCGGCGTTCCAGCAGGACGTTCTCGAAGGCCACGCGGCCCTGACGGCTGATCTGCCGCTTCTGCACCATGATCCCCTCGACCTCATCGACCAGTTCCTTCTCCGTGTCCGTCAGGGTCTCGCCGCCCACCCGCCGCGCCGCCGCCTCGAGGTAATTGAGGTAGAGGTTCTGGCCGTAGTCATAGAAGTGCGTGGGCACGATCTCTTCCACGATCAGGTCGATCTTCTTGTTGATGAACTCTACCTTTGTCTCCTCGAACTGTTTGAGCAGTTCTTTCAGGTTCAGGTCCTTGATGGACTGGTGCTCAAAGGTGCGCTCGACGGCCGCGGAGATGGTCTCCAGATCGATGCAGCGATCCGCCAGCGTGTATCCGTAGGAGAACGCGTCTTCAAAGAAGCGCGGGGAGAGACCGCGCAGCCCTTGGGACTCCTCGCGGGTCTTCAGCGCGTACCGGGCCGCCAGTTCGTAGACGTCCTCGGGGACATGCTTCTCTTCACCCCGGATCCGGTTTGCCCGTTCCACCAGCGTCTTGTAGATCTTCTTCTCACCGTCCAGGTCCACGTTATAGGGGAAGTCGATCTTGTGGATCCGTCCCCGCAGCGGCTCCATGATGTCCTCGGAGACGAAGACGGTGTACTCGGGGTAGTTGCTGTGGCCGATCACCACTTCGTCCACGTGCACGGTCGGGAAGTTGGCCAGGTCGATGCGCTTGGACTGGA
>JACQGZ010000314.1 GCA_016199305.1 Armatimonadota bacterium
CCGCCACGCTGCGGCACGACTTCACCACGCAGCGGGGGGCGACGCCCTTTCTCTTCGACGGCGTCAGCTCGGCCAACACCCTCGCCCTGAACCTGGCGCATCTCACCGCCGACTACCGCCTCCAGGCGGGGGTGAGCCACAACTTCCTGGTGCCCGAGAAGAATCTGGCCGCCGGGGTGGGGGTGCGCTTCTCCCCGAACCTCTTTCTGGACGTGGACGCCGTCTACAATCTGCGGACGCAGCTCTTTGAGGATATCGACTACGGGGTGACCTATCGGTGCGACTGCGCGACCGTCTCGGTGCGCTACCGTCAGGTCCGGCGCGAGTTCTCCATCCAGTTCACCCTGATCATCTCGGACCGCCTGACCTTCACCCAGCCTGCGCCGTAGCCGCGGGCCCACCCGCCGCGGAGCCGCGCGCCGCCATAATCCCCAGCAGCAGCCACAGGCCGAAGCCGATGTGGAAGGAGATCGCGGTGCCGTCCAGCTGCTGGTGCACCATCAGCGCGGCCGCCGCCGCCAGGACGCTGGCGGCGCGGACCCGTTCGGTGCCGTCGCTGCGCCGCAGCCACCGCAGTCCCAGCGCCGCGGCCACCACGATCACCGCGGTGAACGTGGCCAGGCCGAGGAGGCCCCCTTCGGCGGCCATGTTCAGGAGGATATTGTGCGCGAAGGGCTGCCCGGGGGCGGGGTCCTCGGGCAGGCGGTAATCCGGATAGACCAGGCCGAAGGTGTTCAGCCCGCTCCCGAGCAGCGGGCGGTCCCGCACCATCGCCAGCGAGGCCCGCCACATCGCCACCCGGTCCTGGACGGCGGTCGGATCGGAGAGGGACTCCGCCCGCTGGCCCAACGCGCCCGCCGCGTTGGCCAGGCCGAGGACGCCGACGGCGGCGACCGCCGCCAGCAGCAGGAGGACCGGGCGCAGGGCCTGGCGAGGCAGCATCAGGATGAACAGCAGCAGTCCCATCGCGCCGCCCAGCCAGGCGCCGCGCGCGAAGGTGAGGGCCAGGCCGATCAGCGCGAGCGCCGCGGCGGCCGCGAGCACGATCCGGGCCCGCCCCTCCGCCCGCACCCCCAGCCCGAGCAGCACGGGAAGGCCTGCAGCGAGTGTGGTTCCCACGGCGTTGTAGCCGACCGCAGCCGTGTGCGCCGGCTGGCCCGTCACCAGGTAGGCCACCATCCCCCAGGCCGCGGCGGCGGCGGTTCCAACCCCCAGCGCCCACAGCAGCGGCGTGAGGAAACCCGGCGCGCGCGCGAGGACGGCGGCCGTCGCGCCGTAGGCCAGGATGATGAGCATTGCGAGCAGCAGCGTCGAGCCGGCCGCCATGGGGGGAAACGGGGAGCGCGCCGCCGAGAGGGTGAGCGACAGGAGGAACAGCCCCACCGGGATATCGAGGGACGTACGGTGCCACAGCGCGCCCGGTCGGCGCATGGCCAGGATCACCGAGGTGAGTAGAAGGACCACCGCGCCGGGCGTCGCGTATCCTGCGGGGAAGAGGACCGCGGTCACCAGGAGCGCGGCGCGCCGCCAGGTCTCAGCATTCAGGCGCCGAATGTCCAGCGTCTGCGTCCACACCGACACCCGTTCATTATAGCCACTGCCGGATGGACGCAGCCCGGGTCGCGCGGCGTCTCGTTCCGCCACAGGGGGCCGCGTCGGCTCGGTCGAACTCAGGAGCAGTGGGAGTGATGATGAGCACCGCGACCGTTCCCGCCCAGATCTTCCGCGAGTACGACATCCGCGGCCTCGTCGCCAATGAGATCACGCCGGAGGTCGCCGCGACGATCGCCCGCGCCTTCGCCGCCTACCTGGCCGCGCGCGGGGCGGAAGGGCCGGTCGTCGGCGGGCGCGACAACCGCGCCAGTTCCCCCGCGCTCCGCGACGCCGTCAGCGCGGCGCTGGCCGGCGCCGGCCGGGACGTCACCGACCTGGGAATGGTGATCACCCCGGTCTTCTACTTCGCCCGCGTGCATCTCGGCATCGACGGCGGGGTGATGATCACGGCCAGCCACAATCCTCCCGAATACAACGGAATGAAGCTGGCGGCCGGCCCCGCCACGCTGTACGGGGAGGAGATCCAGGAGGTGCGCCGCCTCGCCGGGACCGGCGGGCCGTCGGGAGGGCGCGGGCGCGTGACGGAGGTGGACATCCTTCCCGCCTACCGCCAGATGCTCCACGAGAAGATCGTCCTGGGCGGACGCCGCCTGCGCGTGGCGGTCGACTGCGGCAACGGCACCGCCAGCCTGGTCGCCCCCGACGCGATCGAGGCGTGGGGGTGTGAGACCCTGCGCCAGCACTGCGACTCCGACCCCACCTTCCCTCATCACCATCCCGACCCGGTCAAAGAAGAGAATGTGCGCGACCTGGTGGAGCTGGTGCGGCGGGAAGGGTGCGATCTGGGGATCGGCTTCGACGGCGACGGCGACCGCATCGGCGTCGTGGACGACCTGGGGACGATCGTCTGGGGCGATGTGCTGATGGCCCTCTTCTGGCGGGAGATCCTGCCCCGCCATCCGGGCAGCCCCGCGATCATCGAGGTGAAGTGCTCCCAGGCGCTGGTGGAGGAGGTGGAGCGGCTGGGCGGCCGTCCCCTCTTCTACCGGACCGGCCACTCCCTGATCAAAGCGAAGATGAAGGAACTGGGCGCCGTCTTCACCGGCGAGATGTCCGGGCACATGTTC
>JACQGZ010000032.1 GCA_016199305.1 Armatimonadota bacterium
CCTCTGGATCGTCCGCGGCACGACGTTGCTCTCCGCCGACGCGCTCGCCCCCGGCGCCGCCGTCCTCGTCTACGGCACCGCGAAGGGATCGCGCCTGGTCGCCCGGGTGATCGACGTGTCTCTCTGACCAGACCGCCCCGGCTGCGGGCCACGCACGATCACGGCGTGACAGGGCTGCGGCGCGGGCGGAGCGAATCTGGCTCTCGGTCGGACGGATGGATCTCAGGCGATTTCAACAGCGGATCGACGCGACCTACGGCCCCCGCGATCGCCGGCGCGGTCTCGACGGCACCTTCCGTCGTCTCGTGGAGGAGGTCGGCGAACTCGCGCGCGCCCTGCGGGGGCACGACCGCCGGGCGCTGGAGGAGGAGATCGGCGACGTCCTGGCCTGGACGGTGAGCGTGGCCGCCCTTGCCGGGGTCGACGCCGCGCGGGCGGCCGCCCGGTATGCCGCCGGGTGTCCGAAGTGCGACGCGACGCCGTGCCGCTGTCCGGATGAGGCGGACGGGGACGCCGGCGGCCGCGTCGCCGCCCCGTGAGCGCGGGCGTTCGTCTGGCGGCGCTGCTGATCATGGGTCTGGCCCTTCCCCCGGCGTCCGCCGCCACCCCCATGGACGTGCACCGGGACGCGATCGTCGTCGACCTGCATGTGGACACGCTGCTCGACCTGGCCGCCGGCCGGCGCTCGCTGGACGGCGCCGCGCCGGGCGGGCACATCGACCTCCCCCGCCTGCGCCGGGGCGGGGTGGATGTGCAGGTCTTTGCGGCGTTCGTCCATCCGCGCGAGGCGGCGGTGGGCCGCCGGCGCCTCCGCGAGCTCATCGCCGCCTTTCACCGCGCGGTGGAGCGCCACCCCGCAGAGATCGTCGCCGCGGGCAGCGTGCAGGAGATCGAGGCGGCCGGGCGCGCGGGAAAGATCGCGGCCGTCCTGGCGGTCGAGAACGGCGGCGACGCCATCGAGGGGGACGTCGAGCAGGTGGACCGGCTCTCCCGCGCCGGGGTGCGGATGATGAGCCTCACCTGGAATCAGGCCAACCTGGCGGCCGACGGCGCGCTGGAGTCTCGTCACGGCGGGCTGACCCCCCTGGGCCGGCGGGTGGTGGAACGGATGCAGACCCTCGGCATCGTGATTGACGTCTCTCATCTCTCCCCGCAGGCGTTCTGGGAGGTGCTGGCGGCGAGCCGCGGTCCCTTGGTCGCCACCCATTCCAACGCCGATGCCGTGCAGTCCCACCGGCGCAACCTGTCCGATGCGCAGCTGCGGGCGCTGGCCGCGCGGGGCGGCGTGGTGGGGGTCAACTTCTATCCCCCCTTCCTCGGGGCGGCGACGCTGGAGCGGGTCGTAGCGCACATCGACCACATGGTGAAGGTCATGGGCGTCGACCACGTCGCCCTCGGGTCGGACTTCGACGGCATCACGCAGGTGCCGCAGGGATTGGAGGATGTCTCGCGCCTGCCGAATCTCACCGCGGCGCTGCTGGCCCGCGGCTACCGGCCGGAGGAGGTGCAGAAGATCCTGGGCGGCAACGCGCTGCGGGTCTTCCGTCAGGTCTGGGGGCGATAGGGCGGGGCCCAGGTGAGCAGGGCTTCGCGGATCACCGTCGCCGCCAGCACGGCGGTCCGTCCCGAAGGATCATAGGGCGGCGCGACCTCGACCAGATCCATCCCGACGACCGTCAGCGGCGCCAGGATGCGCAGCAGCTCCAGCAGCTCGGCGGCCGTGGGTCCGGCCGGCTCCGGATTCCCGACGCCCGGCGCCGCGGAGGGATCCACCACGTCGATATCGACCGAGAGGTAGAGCGGGGCGCCTTCGAGGCCGGTCCAGAGGACGTGGGGAAGGTGGAAGTCGGGGTGCGCCGCCAGGAGCGACTGCGCCCCCGCGAACTCCTCCCGCGTACCGGACCGAACGCCCAGGATCGCGACGCGGTCGGCCGGGAGGATGGCGAGGAGCCGGCGGGTCGTGGTGGCGTGAGACCAGCGCGAGCCGTCATACGCCTCGCGCAGGTCGAGGTGGGCGTCGAGGATGAGGACGCGGAGGTCCGGATGGCGCGCGGCCAGCGCCCGCACGGCGCCGACGCTGACGGTGTGGTCGCCGCCAAGGGTCACCGGCAGGCTGCCGGAGGCGGCCGCCTCGCCCACGCGCCCCTCCACGGCCGCGATCATGGCCTCCGGGGGGAGGGACTCCACGTCGAGATCGCCGCGGTCGACGACCGCGAGATCCTCCAGGTCGCGGTTCAGGACCGGACTGTAGGACTCGATGGACTGCGAGGCCCAGCGGATCGCCGCCGGGCCGAAGCGGGCGCCGCGGCGGAAGGATGAGGTGCGGTCGTACGGCACGCCCAGCAGTGTGGCGCCGGGCTCCGATGCCGCGGCCGTGGGGGGACGGGCGGCCAGGAACACGCCTAGCCGGCGATGCCGAGGTCGCGGGCGATGAAGGGCGGCAGGGCGAAGGCGGCGCGGTGGATCTGCGGCGTCAGGTACTGCAGGGCGAAGCCAGTGGTGCGGCGCGCCACCGTCTCCTCGGAGACCGCACGCGGATCTGCGCCGGCGGCGCCGATGGTGAAGGACCAGAGCACCCCGGGATAGGTGGGCACGGTGGCCATGTAGGTGGCGACGTGGGGAAAGACGGCGCCGAGGTGGGCGCGCACCATGCGGATGAGATCCTGCTGGTAGAGGGGAGAGCCGCTCTGCACGGCGATGAGACCAGATGGGGTCAGGCGCCGGCCGGCCGCGGCGTAAAAGGCCTCGGCGAACAATCCGACCGCGGGTCCCTTCGGATCGGTCGAGTCGACCAGGATGACGTCAAAGGTCTCCGCCGTCTCGTCCATGTAGCGAATGCCGTCGGCGATATGCAGGCGCGTCCGCGCATCCTCGAAGGCCCCTCCGGGGATCTGCGGTAGGAAGCGGCGGGTGACCTCGATGACGTCGCGGTCGATCTCCACCATTACCGCCGCCTCCAGAGGGTGCTTCAACGCCTCCTCCAGCAGCCCGCCGTCACCGCCGCCGATGATCAGCACGCGCCGGGGCGCGGCATGGGCCAACAGCGGGACATGCGCCAGCATCTCGTGGTAGATGAACTCATCGCGCTCCGTGGTCTGCACCGCCTCGTCCAGGACCAGCATGCGCCCGAAGTCTCGGTTGGCGATGACGCGGATCTCCTGAAAGGGGGAGCGGCCGCGGTAGAGGTCCTCCTCAATCCGGTAGGTGTGCGCGAACCCCGGCCCGCCGACGTCGGTGAGCCATTTGTTCATCGCCCCTCCCCTCCCGGACCGTCCGGCCCCGGCCACAGCAGCGCCACCGCCACCGCGCACCCCACCCGCTCGACGAGGTGCTCGCGGACCGTGATGTGGACCTCATCGAGGCGCAGGTCCCGCTGGGCGAAGGACTCTTCGACCATCCGGCGCACGATCGCCTCCGCGTTCTCCGCCGTACCGGTGTGGGAGTGCTCCATGATCACGCCGTACTCGTCCCGGCAGACGCCCACCCCCAGGGCCGCGGCGATTCGCTCCCCCGGGGTGTGGCTGATGATCTGGGCGTACACGGCGGGGGTCAGCATGCCGGGGAATAATCGGGGCAAGGGGACGATGCGGGCGCCGGGAGGGAAGATGCTGGTGACGCGAATGAAGTTCAGGTTGCCGATCCCCGCGTCCATCAGGGCACGGTCGAAGGCGTTCAGTTCCGTTCGCCCTTCCCCAGCGCCCGCGACCAGGGTGATGGCCTTGGGCAATTCCCACATGGCGCCCTCCTCGTCAACGCCTCCCATCATCCCATGAGGACTTGGCGCGTCAAGGGCGAATCTTTCCCCTGTATGCTCCGCCCGGCGGCGGCATCCTCAACCCGACGACTCCTCCTTCTCCTCATGGCGCTCCTCCTCCCGGCGACGGCGCCGGAGCCGGTGCCCGCCCAGTCGTCCTTCGGCTTCGGCGCGGTGGATCAGCCCCCGGCGGCCTTCGCGCCGCTGCGCCAGGCTGGCGTGCGGGCGGTGAAGATTCTCGCCGACTGGAGCGCCGTCGAGGCCACGCGCGGCGCCTTCGCCTGGAGCAGCGTTGATGCCGCGGTGGCGGCCGCCCGGCGGGAAGGGCTGCAACCGGTGTTGGTGCTGGCGTACACCCCGCTCTGGGCCTCCCTGGCCGCCGGTGAGGACCTCCGCCAGGCCTCCATCGCCACGCGCACGCCGCCCAAACGGATCGCCGACTGGGAGCGCTTCGTCGCCGAGGCGGTGCGCCGCTACCGCGAGACGGTGAAGGAGTGGCAGGTGTGGACCACCCCCGCCCTGCCGCACTTCCGCGGGACCGCCTCCGAATACCTCACCCTGGTGGCGGCGGCGCGGCGGGCATCGCTGGCGGCCGATCCGGCGAGCCGCATCATCATGACCTCGCCTCCCGGGATCGACCTCTCCCACGTGCAGCGCGCGCTGGCGCAGGAGGCGGGGGCCATCTCGATCATCTCGGTGATGCCCACCGGTCTGGCGCCGGAGGAGTGGCTGCGGCCGCTCGCCGTCCTGCGCGCCCGCGTCCTGACCCGCGCGGAGCGCCCGCTCTGGCTGGAATGGCATCCCGACCGGCCGGACCTGGCCGACGGGGCCGCCGCCGTGCGCGCGGCCGCGGTGGCGCGGGCGGCGGGGATCGAGCGTCTCTTCCTCACGGTGGACCTGCGGCGGGTCGAAGCCTCGGCGCGCGCCGCGCTGGGAGCGTTGGAGAGCCTGCCGTACGCGGGGTACCTGGTCCGCGGTCCGCGTGCCTACGCGCTCCTCTTCGGCAGCGGCGAGCGGGCCACCCTGGTGGCCTGGCGGGATGGGCCGGCTGGCCCGTCCCTGGAGGTGCCCGTGCTGCCGGGCGCGAGAGTCCAGCCCCTCGACGGCCGCCCCGCGGTGACAGTCCAGGAGGGGAGGGTGACGCTGTCCCTTGCGGCGGAGCCCGTCCTGGTGACCGGTCTGGCTCCCGCCGTGCTGGAGGAGGCGCGCACGACCCTCGCACAGCGCGGACCTCTCCTGCCCATCCCCACTCCCGAGCGCGACTTCGTCGGGGCCACCGAGGTGACCGTCCGCCTGGGGGCCTCCAGCGTCGAGCGCGGTCTCTACAACATCCTGCGCAGCCGCAAGAACGGCGCGGTGGAGGTGGTGCAGGTGGGAGGGGAGGAGGCGGTGCGTGTGCCCGCCCGTGGCGAGGCCGCCTTTATCTATTTTGACGTCGACGATACCTTCCTCTTCTTCAACGACGGCCGGCACACGGTGGAAGTGGCGGTGGAGGTGCAGGGCGCGGGAGCCGCCCAGAACCTCGGGTTCAACCTCTTCTACGACGCCCGCACCGCCTATCGCTTCAGCCCCTGGCAGTGGGTGGAGGCGCGGGAGGGCTGGGTCACCTACACCTTTCGCCTCGACGACGCCAGTTTCGCCAACACCTGGGGCTGGGACTTCGCCATCAACGCCGGCGCGCAGCGGAAGGAAGATCTGACGGTGCGTTCGGTGACGGTGCGGAAGGTGGCGCGCTAGCGGGTTCCTCACCGGCGCCACCTGCGTCTCGCCGGGGACGGTCTTGGACAGACTCGCCCTCTGCGGAGGCGTGGCGTGCCCTCCGGCGAAATCAGGGAGCGTGGCCGCTGAGTGCATCTTCTGTCGGATCGTCGCCGGCGCGATTCCAGCGGAGCGCGTCTATGAGGACGACGCCCTCATCGCCATCCGCGACATCAACCCGCAGGCGCCCACCCACCTGCTGCTCATCCCGCGGCGGCACATCGGTTCCCTGGCGGATCTGACCCCGGCCGACCGCGACCTCGGCGGCGCCCTCCTGCTGGCCGCCCGAGCCCTCGCCGATCGGCTGGAACTGGTTCGGGGATTCCGGCTGGTGGCCAACAGCGGGTCCGAGGGGGGGCAGACGGTGCCGCACCTGCACCTCCACCTCCTGGGCGGCCGGCCGATGCGGTGGCCGCCTGGATGAGCGTGATGTATGATTGAGGATAGTTGACGGCCCGCCAGCGGGCGACTGTTCACTTCGAGGCTGAGGCCTGACCCTCAGGCTGACGACCAGGACGGATTCCCCGGTGAAGTCCCGGCCGCGTTGCGCGCGAGACCGGGCGGAGGTGTACGGTTTCCCAGACCGGCGGCAGTGATGGACGCGCCGTCCGGGCTGACCGTCAGATCAGTGGGGGTATCAGTGGGGTTGGTCAGTAGGGGTGCCCCGGGGCCCCACAAGCTCGTGGAACGAACTCGTGGGGTGGGGTTGAAGAGAGGTGGGTGCCGTGGCAGAGGTGCGGGTGGGAAAGGACGAGAGTCTGGACAGCGCGCTGCGCCGGTTCAAGCGCCAGGTCAAACGGTCGGGGATCCTCAGCGAAGCCAAGCGGCACGAGCACTACGAGAAACCCAGCGCCAAGCGGCGACGCAAGGCGGCGCGACGGCGACGCGGCGGCCGCTAGGGCAGCGCGAGGGCATCGAGGCCTTCCAGCGCGGCGGCCGCGACGATGTCAGCCGGTTGGTGCGGGAGGCCCTGGGCGCCTAGGTCCCGGCGCCCAGGTCAGCGGACGCGGTCGAGGGCGAGATGGCACGGCGTAAGGCGGGAAAACCGATCAAGCGGGCGCACAGCGCCGGC
Source organism: Armatimonadota bacterium (assembly GCA_016199305.1). Classification (GTDB taxonomy): domain Bacteria; phylum Sysuimicrobiota; class Sysuimicrobiia; order Sysuimicrobiales; family Humicultoraceae; genus JACQGZ01. The sequence continues at coordinate 6,585 of JACQGZ010000032.1, forward strand.
GGAGTGGTCTTTCGCCGCGCGCCCCACGGCCCGGAGGTCCTGCTGCTCCAGCACGAGGGCGGCAAGTGGATGCTGCCCAAGGGCACCATCGAGCCGGGCGAGACGCCGGAGGGCGTGGCCCGCCGCGAGGTGTTGGAGGAGAGCCGCATCACCAACGTCCGGGTGGTGGCCGACCTGGGCGAGGAGCGGTACTTCTTTTTCTGGCGGTCGGAAAATACCTACTACGACAAGACGGTCCACTACTTCCTGATGGAGTTTACCGGCACCGAAGAGCCCCGCCCGCAGACGGAGGAAGGATTCATCGCCTGCGAGTGGGTCCCCCTGGACGAGGCCCTGGCCCGCATCAAGTACAAGGAGACCCGTGAGATCGTCCGCCGCGCCCAGGTCCGCCTCTCCGAGGCCGAGGTCTCTGCGGGTGGGTCGGGATGACGCGCCGCCACGGTCCGCCTCTCCGGCGGTATGAGGGAGGGCCGCATGCTGCCTGATCCCGCCGCGCGCAAGCGGATCATCGAGGAGACCTACCGCAAGTACACGGCATTCGTGAACCCGGGGCTGGCCAAAGTCTTCCGCCTGACAGGAGAGACGGTGGAGTGGGAGGCCTCCGGGGTCGTGGTCCGCGACGTGAACGGCAAGGAGTACCTGGACTTCTCCGGCGGGCCGGCCGTCTTCGTCCTCGGCCACCGGCACCCCCGTGTCACTGCGGCGGTGATCGAACAGATCCAGCGCATGCCGATGTCGGTGCGCGCCCTCCCGCGTCCGCCGGAGGCCGACCTGGCAGAGTTGCTGGCCGAGGTCACGCCGGGCGACCTGCGCTACAGCTTTTTCTGCAACAGCGGCGCGGAGGCCAACGAAGGAGCGATCAAGGTGGCGCGGCTGGCCACCGGCCGGCCCGGCATCATCGGCACCGAAGGCGCCTTTCACGGCAAGACCTTCGGCGCGCTCTCGGCCAGCGGGAGGGAGAAGTACCGCAAACCCTTTGAGCCGCTGGTCCCCGGGTTCCGCCACATCCCCTACGGGGAGGCGGAGGCCCTGGAGGCGGCGATCGACGGGGAGACCGCGGCCTTCATCGTCGAGCCGATCCAGGGGGAGTCGGGGGTGCGCATCCCGCCCCCAGACTACCTTCCCCGGGTGCGGGAGATCTGCGACCGGCGGGGGATCCTCCTGATCGCCGACGAGGTGCAGACCGGCCTGGGCCGGACGGGGCGGATGTTCGCCTGCGACCACGCCGGCATTACGCCCGACATCATGACGCTGGCCAAGGGGCTGGGCGGCGGGGTGATGCCGATCGGGGCGTTCGTGGCGCGGCCGCATCTGTGGGAGAAGATGGCGGCCGAGCCGTTCCTGCACTCCTCCACGTTCGGCGGCAACCAGGCGGCCTGCGCGGCCGGGGTGGCGACGATCCGTACCCTCGTCGAGGAGGCCCTGCCCCAGCGGGCGGCGGAGATGGGGGCGCAGCTCCTCGACGCGCTGCGCGGGATGGCGCAGCGGCACAGCGGCCTCATCCGCGAGGTGCGCGGCCGCGGTCTGCTGATCGGCATGGAATTTTCCGACCCCGACATCGCGCTGATGGCGGCGGCGTGGTCCATCACCGAGGGCGTCTTCGTCTACTTCTCGCTGAACAACCCTGAGGTGCTGCGCCTCGCGCCGCCCTTGATCATCACCCCTGAGCAGATCGCGACCGGCGTGGGGCGGATCGACCGCGCGCTGTCGGAGGTGACCCGGCTCCTGGCGGAAATGGAGGTACCCTCCTGACCCGTCGCGAGAGCGCCGCTTTGACAGCCGGAGATCTCGCGGTATAGTGAGAGAAAGCGTAGACCCGGCCCCAGTGGCCGGGGCGATGACGGGGTCCATCCCCTGGGGCGGTCCGAGCGAGGAGGCGGCGGTGCGAGCCTCCGGCCGCCGCGGGGAGCGCCGCCCCCGAGCCGCGGGTGATCTCGCTGAGAGAAGCCCGCCGGGATTCGCCCGTGAGCGCGAGACAAGCGCCGGAGTGAACCGGTCGCGCAGTCGACCGATCCGGAAGCGGGGTGGTACCGCGGGAGCGCCTCTCGTCCCCTGAGGGAAGAGAGGCGATCTGTTTTTCATTAACGCCGCAGGATGCGGCCAGGGTGGGGAGGCCGCACGACGCGGCCGGAGGGTCACCAAGATGGCACCGATGACCTGGCGGCAGATCTATCAGGGGTTCCTCAGTTTCTTCGCCGAGCGGGGGCATGTCATCGTGCCCAGTTCCTCGCTGGTGCCCGCCGGCGACCCCACCCTGCTCTTCACCAACGCCGGAATGGTGCAGTTCAAGGACGTCTTCCTGGGACGGGAGCGTCGCCCGTACGATCGCGCGGTCACCGTGCAAAAGTGCATGCGCGTCTCCGGCCACCACAACGACCTGGAGACCGTCGGCCTCAGCCCGCGCCACCACACCTTCTTTCTGATGTGCGGGAACTTCGCCTTCGGCGCCTACTTCAAGCCCGAGGCGGTCCGCTACGCCTGGGAACTGGTGACCGGGGTCTACGGCATCGATCCCGAGCGGCTGCGCTTCACCGTGTACATGGATGACGACGTCTCCTTCGACGCCTGGCGGGAGCGTGGGGTCCCGGCCGACCGCATCTACCGCATGGGCGAACGCACCAACTTCTGGATGATGGGCCCCGTCGGGCCGGTGGGGCCGAACTCCGAGATCCACTTTGACTGGGGGCCGGAGGCCTGCACCTGCGGCCGGGCGGACTGCGGCGTGGCCCTGGACAACGACTGCGGCCGCTGGCTGGAGATCTGGAATCTCGTCTTCATGCAGTACGATCAGGCGGCGGACGGCACGCGCACCCCGCTGGCGCGCCCGGGGGTGGACACGGGGATGGGGTTGGAGCGGATGGTCTCCGTCCTCCAAGACGCGCCGGCGACCTTCGACACCGACCTCTTTGCCCCGATCATGGATCGCATCCAGGCCCTCCTCGGCCACGATGACCGGCGGCGCGCCGCGCAGAGCGTGCCCTACCGGGTGATCGCCGACCACGCCCGCGCCGCCGCTTTTCTCATCGCCGATGGGGTGATGCCCGGCAACGAGGGCCGCGCCTATGTTCTGCGGATGATCATGCGGCGGGCCGTCCGCTACGGCCGGCGGGCGGGGCTGGAGCGTCCCTTCCTCCATGAGGTGAGCGACGCCGTGGCCGCCCTGATGGGGGAGCCCTACCCTGAACTGGCGGCGCGGCGCGAGTTCATCCGGCGCACGGTGCTGGCGGAGGAGGAGCGTTTCGGCGCCACGCTGGCGACGGGCCTGACGCGGCTGGATGAGGCGATCGCCGTCCTGCCTCCGGGGGAGCGCGTCATTCCCGGGGAGGTCGCCTTCCGCCTCTACGACACCTTCGGCTTTCCACTGGAGATGACCCGGGATGTCGCCCGCGAGCGCGCGCTCGCGGTCGATGAGGCCGGCTTCGAGGCGGCGATGGCCCGGCAGCGCGAGCGCGCCCGCGCCGCCGGCGGCTTTGAGGCCGGCGAGGAAGCGCGTAACCCGCGGGTGATGGCGGAGATCGTGCCCACCGAGTTCCTCGGCGACAAGGCCCACCGCGCGCGCGGGCGCATCCTGGCGCTGCTGCGGCGGGGCGAGCGGGTGGAGGAGGCCGCCGAGGGGGAGGAGGTGCAGGTGGTCCTCGACCGCACCCCCTTCTACCCGGAGGGCGGCGGACAGGTTGGCGACACCGGGCGGATCGGCCACCGGCGGGGGGAGGTGGAGGTCGCCGACACCCAGCGGGCGGGCGAGGGCATCATCCTCCACCTCGGCCGCGTGGCGCGGGGGACGGTGCGCGTCGGCGATGCGGTCCGGGCAGAGATCGACAGCGCGCGCCGCCGAGACATCCTGCGCAATCACACCGCGACCCATCTGTTGCACCGCGCGCTGCATGAGGTCCTGGGGGAGCACGCCCGGCAGGCCGGGTCGCTGGTGGCCCCGGACCGGCTGCGCTTCGACTTCACCCACCGCTCCGCCCTGACCGACGAGGAGCGCGAGGCGATCGAGCGCCGGGTGAACGAGCAGATCTTCGCCGCCCTGCCGGTGCGGCCGCGCTGGATGTCCTACGACGAGGCGATCCGCCGCGGCGCGATGGCGCTCTTCGGGGAAAAGTACGGGGAGCGGGTGCGGGTGGTGGAGATCGACGGGTACAGCCGGGAACTGTGCGGCGGCACCCACCTCTCCAACACCGCCCAGATCGGCCTCCTGAAGATTGTCGCCGAAGGGAGCGCCGCCGCCGGGATCCGGCGCATCGAGGCGGTGACCGGACGCGGTATGGCCGCCTGGCTCCACGGGCAGGAGGCGCTGGTGCGGGAGGTGGCCGATGCGCTGAAGGTGGCGCCCGCGGAGGTCCCCGCACGGGTGCGCCGGCTGGCCGAGCAGGTCCGCGTGCTGGAGCGCGAGGTTTCGGGCTTCCAGCGGGTGAGCCAGTCCCAGGATCTCGACCGGCTGATCGCCGCGGTGCGCGAGGTGGAGGGCATCCAGGTGCTGGCGGCCCGCGTCGACGGGTTCACCCACGACGGGCTCCGCCGGGTAGGGGATGCGCTGCGTGAGCGCCTTCCCTCCGGGGTCTTTGTCCTGGGGGGCGCCGTCAACGGGCGGACGAACCTGGTGGTGATGGTGACCCCCGATCTGATCGGACGGGGGTTGCGCGCCGACGGCCTGGTCCGCGAGGTCGCCGCCCACATCGGGGGGAGTGGGGGTGGGCGCGCGGACCTGGCCCAGGCCGGCGGGCGAGAGGTGGAGCGCCTGGACGAGGCGCTGGCGGCGGTGCCCGAGCTGGTCCGGCGCACGCTGGCGGCGTCTCCCCGGTGAGCCGGACGCTGGCGCTCGACGTCGGGGAGCGGCGGATCGGTGTGGCCGTCAGTGATCCCGCCGGCATCATCGCCCAGCCCCTGCTGGTGGTCGAGCGCACCGGGGGGGCGGCGGATCTCTCCCGGATCGCGGCGATCGTCCGGGAGCAGGGGGTCGGCCGCCTCGTGGTCGGCTACCCGCTGACGATGGCGGGAGAGCGCGGGACCCAGGCGCGGCGGATGGACCGGTTCATCGCCCGGCTGCGCGGGGTCCTCTCCGTCGAGGTCGTGGCGGCGGATGAGCGGTTGACCACCGCCGCGGCGGAGCGCTCCCTCCTGGAAGGGGATGTGCGGCGGCGGCGGCGGCGGCAGGTGCGGGACGCGGTGGCGGCCGCCTTGCTCCTGCAGGGCTATCTGGACCGCCGGCGGGCGGGATGAGGCGGGGGCGGTTGCGGTTTCTTGTGACGGGGCGAGGCAAGATGATACACTGCACGGCGGCCCGTCGTCGCAGGGGAAGCGGGCGCAAGGTCCAGTTGGAGGTGGAGCGGTGGCCAGACATCGAGAGACGATCAGCCTGGTCGACGACCAGGGGCGGGAGCATGAGTTCGACCTGGTGGATGTGATCGAGGTGGCGGAGCAACGCTACGCGATCCTGCAGCCCGCCGGCGGAGAGACAGAGGCGCTCATCTTCCGCATGGAGGATGACGAGACCCTCAGCGCGGTGGAGGACGAGGAGGAGTTCGCACGGGTGGCCGCCGCGTTGGACGACCTCGAGGAGTACGATGCCATCGAGCGCCGCGGCGACGAGGCGAACGAGGACGATGAGGACGAGGACGATGA
>JACQGZ010000319.1 GCA_016199305.1 Armatimonadota bacterium
CATCTCCTGATCAACACCGAACTGCTCATCGCCGCGGCGCGGGGACCTCTGCGCGCCCTGCTGATCGGACAGGATGACACGACGGCCAGCGGATTGTCGCGGATGGACCGGGAGGCATTGGCGCGGCTGGCCGGCCGGGTCGGAGGGTCGAATGTCCTGCTCACCAGCGGCGCAGACGAACTCGGCGCGACGCTCTTCGCCCGCTGGTTGAACGACGCGGCAGCGATGACGCCGGCCGTGCGCATCGCCTACACCTTCCCCGAGACCATAGAGCATGTCGCGGCGTATGAATCCACCCCGCTGGCCCAGTCCGTCCGCGACCATCTTCTGGCGGCGGGCTGTCGCATCGTTGATACCGGCGAGGACATCCTCCTCTGGGTGCACAACTTTAAGGAGGAGCGACAGCGCGAGGCGCGCGACCAGCCCGACCCCGGCGGGGACCCGCACGGGCCGGCCGCCGCAGCGCGTCTTCTTGACGAGCGGGGAGGCGCCGACCGGGTGGTGGCCGCGGCGGATGTACGCTACGCGAACGGCGCCGACCGTGCCTTCGTCGAGGCTCTTCTCCGCCGTGCGGCCGCCGGGGACCTGGACGCCTACGCGGGCTGGAACACCGCGGGCAACGCCATCGGCTCGGCCGTCGCGCAGGCCGTAACCGTCCACCACATCCGCCGTGGCACAGTTGAGGGCGACGCCGAGGCGGCGCGGCGCATGCTCATTGCCCGCCTCCTAGACGACTGGGGGTATCAGGCGGTCGTCCGGCCGCGGCTGGCCCGCCTCTTGACCGAGCGCGGCGGGGACGCGGCGAACCTTGGCGCGCACGAAGCCGCCGTCAGAGATGCCGCCCGTGCCACCTTCGACGAGGAGATTCTCCCGGTCCTCACCTCATCATTCGACCACCGGATCACCGTGCGCCGCATCACCTTCCCCTGGCGCCGCCTCTTCGAAGCCGCGGTTGAGTTCGATCTCGCTCCCATCCATGTCTGACGGCGGCAGGCGCCGGAGGTCGGACCGTCCCAGGCCCGGCGGCGAGGACTTGTGAGCCGGACGGTCATCATCGGCGGCGGGATCATTGGCCTCTGCTGTGCCTACGAACTCCGGCGGCGCGGGGAAGAGGTGGTCGTCCTGGAGCGGGGGCAACCCGGCGCGGGCGCCTCCTCAGGCAACGCCGGACTGATTGTCCCCTCCTTCTCCGGACCGGTCCCAGGCCCGGGCGTCATGGCCGCTCTGCTGCGTTCGATGCTCCGGCCGGACAGCCCCGTTTACCTCAACCCTCGCGCCCTCCCCCAGACCGCGGGGTGGCTGCGATCTTTCCGGCGCCACTGCAATGTGCTGGCCTACGACGCGGGGTTCGCAGCGATGGCCCGCCTTAGCGCGCAGACGATGACCCTCTTCGATACCCTCGCTGCAGATGGGGTGGCCTTTGAGATGCATGCGGACGGACTCCTCTTCGCCTACGTTGATGAGGCGAACATGGCGCATATGGTCGACGACCTGGCGCGCCTGCAGGCGTACGGCTACCGGCGACCGACGATCTTGACGGGTTCAGACCTGCGGGATCTGGAGCCGGGACTCTCCGATCGCGTCCGCGCCGGGTTCTTCCTCCCCCAGGAACGGCACGTCCAGCCGGAGACGCTCGTCGCCGGCGTCCTGGCGCGCCTCCGTACCCTCGGCGCACAGGTCCGCGCAGGCACGGTCGTGACCGGGATCCAGCGGCGTGCGCATGTCATCACGTCGGTGGTCATCCCGTCAGCCGCCATTGAGGGAGACCGGTTCCTTATCGCGGCCGGCGCCTGGTCGGGGGTCGTGGCCCGGATGTGCGGGTTCCGCCTGCCCATGCAGGCCGTTAAAGGATACAGCGTGACCGTGAGCACTCCCGTCCGGCGGTTCCGCCGCCCGCTGTATCTCGGAGATGCGAAGCTGATTGCCAGTCCGTTCCAGCAGACGACGCGGGTGGCCGGCTGGCTCGAATTTTCGGGGATCAACCCCGCCGTGGACGCGGGCCGGCTCAGGGCGATGCGGCGGGCGGCCGGGGCTTACCTGCGGGGCTGGGAATCCGGCGGAGGGGAACGCCAGCGCGCGGGGCTGCGGCCGATGACACCGGACGGGCTCCCCGTGATTGGCCCGGTACCGGGCTACGACAACCTCTTCGTGGCCACCGGCCACGGCGTCCTCGGCATCACCCTGGCGCCGGCCACCGCCCGGGCCGTCGCCGACTTGCTCAGCGGAGGCAGTCCTGGAATGGACCTTCAACCCTTCGCGCCGGCCCGCTTCTTGAAATTCCAACGTACGCGATGTACAATTAGATAAATGGGACGGTTTGTACATTTAGCCCCCCCCTAACCCCCCTGAGGAGGGGACGCGCGATGCCACGCATCAGCACGACGGAAGCCCGAAAGGACTTCGCCGCAGCAATCAATCGGGCGG
>JACQGZ010000320.1 GCA_016199305.1 Armatimonadota bacterium
GGCCGGAGGGGTTCGACGTCATCGCCACGGGCAACCTCAACGGCGACTACCTCTCCGACGCCGTGGCCGCCCAGGTGGGCGGGATCGGGATGGCCCCCGGCGGCAACATCGGCGACTTTCACGCCATCTTTGAGGCCACCCACGGCACCGCCCCCAAGCACGCCAACCAGGACAAGGTGAACCCCGGCTCGCTCACCCTCTCCGGCGCGATGATGCTGGAGTACCTGGGGTGGCAGGAGGCGGCCGACCTGATCACGCGCGGCCTCGAGCGCACCTTCGCGCAGAAGGTCATGACCTACGATCTGGCGCGGCTGGCCGAGGGCGCGCGCGAAGTGCGGACCAGCGAGTTCGCCACGGCGGTCATCGAGAACATGCGGGGGTAGGAATGACAGAGGCGCGCGCGGGCCGTCCGCAGGTCTCCATCATCGGCGCGGGCGCCGTCGGCACCGCCACGGCCCACTGGCTGGCGCAGAAGGGGATCGCCGACATCGTCCTCACCGACATCGTCGAGGGGCTGCCCCAGGGCAAGGCCCTCGACATCCAGCAGTCCGGTCCCATCGCCGGGTTCGACGTCCACCTGACCGCCTCGTCGACGGGCTACGACGAGACCGCCGGCTCGGCCGTCGTCGTCATCACCGCCGGCATCCCACGCAAGCCGGGGATGACCCGCGAGCAGTTGATCGACACCAACACGGGTATCCTCCGCCAGGTCATCGACCAGGTCGTGCCGCGCTCCCGCGATGCGGTGATCATCATCCTGACCAACCCGCTGGACGCCATGACCTACCTGGCCTATAAGGTTTCCGGCCTGCCGCGCGAGCGCGTCCTCGGGCAGTCGGGGGCCCTCGACACCACGCGCTTCCGCACCTTCCTGGCGATGGAGCTAGGCGTCTCGGTACGGGATGTGGACGCGTTGGTCATCGGCGCCCACACCGACAAGGACATGGTGCCGCTGGCCTCCCTGGCGACCGTGCGGGGGATTCCGGTCCAGACGTTGCTGTCGGCCGAGCGCCTGGAGGCGGTCGTGGCCCGCACCCGGCGGGGCGGCGCGGAGATCACGGAATTGATGAAGCAGAGCGGCTTCACCGCGGCCGGCGCCGCGCTGGTCGAAATGATCGAGGCGGTGCTGCTGGACCGCCGGCGGGTCATCCCCTGCAGCGTCTACCTGGACGGAGAGTACGGGGAGCGGGACCTCTGCATCGGCGTGCCCGTCGTCGTCGGCTTCGGGGGGATGGAGCGGATTCTGGAGGCGCCCCTCAGCGACGCCGAGCGGGCGGCCTTCGCCGCCTCGGTGGCCGCGGTCCGCGAGCAGCTGGCGGTGCTGAAACTCTGACGGCCGGCAGCGTCGCGGGTATGGGCGAGATCGACCAGGCCGTTCGCCAGCAGGTGTCTCGCCATGGCATAGACACGGGGCGGCCTCCGACGGCGGGCGACACCGCGGTCGCGCTGGGCTCGCCATCCGCCGACGTCGAGGCGGCCTACCGGCGCCTAGCCGAGGGACGCGCGCTGGTGCTCACCCCGGGCACCCTCGAGATTCGCATGGCCAATCCGCTCTCGGCGGTGCCCACGGCGTTCGGGGTCGAGGTGGGAGGACGCTCCTGGTGGGGGAATTGCGTCTGGGATGCACTGGGCATTCCCGCCATGTTCGGAGCCGATGGGCGGATCGTTACGGCGTGCGGCGATTGCGGCGAGCCGATGACCCTGAGGGTGGAGCGGGGCGCGCTCCGGCCCGCCGCCGGGCTCATCCACTTCGCCATTCCCGCGGCGCGCTGGTGGGACGATATCATCTTCACCTGAACGACGATGCTACTCTTCCGGTCGGAGGAGCACATCGATCAGTGGTGCGCGGCCAGGAACCTACCCCGGGGCGCCATCGTGTCCCTCGATCAGGGGTGGCGACTGGCGCGCGTGTGGTACAGAGATCGACTCGAGCCCGACTGGCGGCGGAAGACGATCGACGAAGCGGAGGCGCTCTTCGCCGAACTGGGGCTGACTGGACCGTTCTGGCGGTTACGCCCCTGAATTGCTGCCCGCCTCGCTAACCATGCGCGTCGAGCCCATCACGCTCGAGGGAAGGGCCGTCCGGTTAGAACCC
>JACQGZ010000321.1 GCA_016199305.1 Armatimonadota bacterium
CCTCCACCCTGAAGGGTGGCCGGGTGAGGTCCGGAAGGGGGGCAGGCACAGGCGAGTGAGCAGTAGGCAGTGGGCAGTCGGCAGTCCCAGCCACCACGCGGGACGGGGCAGGCACGGAGGCCCCAACCCAGCCACCGCACCGGCAACGACTTCATCTACCCTGACAACTACACCGAGTCCTTGCAGACCTACCTGGAGTATACCGGGCAGGTCGACGCCGACGGGAAGGAGTTCGGCACGTGAGAACCGTCGTGTCTTTTCCTTTAGTCACGAATACGTGCTATGCGTAGCGAGGAACAAGGAGGACTTCGAGCGGGCGCGTAATCTCCTGCCCCTGACCGAGGAGGCCCGGGGCCGATACTCCAATCCGGATAACGATCCCCGTGGACCTTGGCAGTCGGTTTCACTCAACGCTCAAGCAGGCCACGCGACGAAAGAGCAGTTCTACTCGATTACGACGCCTGGAGGCCGCACTATTGACCCACCCGCGGGAAGATGTTGGGTTGTCACCAGGCCCCGCCTCGAGGAGTTGATCGCGGATAACCGGGTTTGGTTCGGAGAGACGGGGAACAATGCTCCCCGCCGAAAGGCATTCGCGTCCGAGGCGAGAGAAGGGCTAACTCCCCACACGCTCTGGGCCGCGGATCAGGTTGGCACCAATGATTCGGCAAAGAAGGAACTCATCGAGCTATTCGACGGCGTGGCGGTATTCGAGACTCCCAAGCCCTGGAACGCCGAGGCGCCGCACGACACGGAGTCGCTGGCCCAGCAGCTCGAAATGCACATCGACCACATCCGCGACGGCCGAACCGCCGACGACCTGCTCCACGAGATCCTGCTCAAGAGCGGCTTCCCGCTGACGACGCCGGTCGAGGCACTGACGCTCGCTGGCAAGACCGTTCAGAGCGTCGCTGGCGGCGCGCTGCTGATCTGCCTGGAGCGCGAGGTTACGCTGGAGCTGATCCGCGGGCGATGGCAGAACGGCAGCCCGAACGGGTGGTCTGCCTGGACGAGGGGTTTGCCGGCAATGACCAGCTCAAGGCCAACGCCGGTGCCGTCCCACTCTTGGCCTTTGATGTCTTGTTGCATGCGGCAAGGCACAGCTCCCGCCCAGCCCTACCACGCCCCCTTGCCCTACGGTGCGGAGGGGGCGTCCCGCTGCTCACCGGCCGGGTGCTCTCCCTCGCGGCTCGGGCGTTGATGGGGCGCCGGAGCCGAGTTCCCTGCTATTCAGGGGGGAGCGGCGCGGGCTTGCTGTCAGTCAGGAAACCGGGCGAGAGAGGAGATACTTCACGGCGTCGGCGGCAGAGTAGCTGCCATTGAGGTCGTCGATCATCGCGTGAATGAAGCTCACGTCGTCCCCGAGGGTGATCACGGGCGCCTCGGTTCCCAATTTGTCAAGTTGAGGGTAGCCGGCGGCGGCCAGGAGTCCGTTGCAGATGCAGACGCTGCCTTCGGTGTCCGACCTCCGGCCGCCTTTCTGGACGTAGGCTTCGACCGGCTCAGCCGGACAGCGAAAGCCCAGCGTGCCCCTTCGGGTTTGATAGACCTCGACGAGATGCCCGGCCGTGCACCTTCTCACGCGCGCATCATAGGTCGCTCTTTCCGAGAGTGTCCTGTCGACCTGCGCGACCTTGAACGGGAACCCGGTGGGTGAAGCAACGGACGAGCTCAAGATATCCAAGTTCCGGTCGAAGGCTTGTCGCCGCAGGAGCTGCTTCAGGTCGGACCTTAGGCCGGATTCTTCGGACAAGGCAAAGATGGTTCCAGTTTGAATGCCGGTCGCACCCGACGCCAGCGCCTCGGCGAGCATGATGGGACTCGCGTAGGAGCCGGCGAGCCAGAAAGGTCGCTTCAAAGCGGACATGTGCGCCAGGTTGACGGCGTCCTTTTCTCCATAGACCGGTTCTCCCCGATCGTTCAGCTCGAACTTGCCCCTGGGCGGGGCGTTATGCCCCCCGGCCGTAGGTCGCTCGATAACAAAGCCGTCCACATGTCCCGAAGCTCTGGTGGCCAGCACTTTCGCGAGGACGTTGGAGGCAATAATCGCCAGGAACCGCGGTCGCCTGAGCGGTTGGCCGGGCGACCCGCCGTGAAGCTCATCCGGGTCGAACGTGATTTCCAGTCTTTCCCGCGAGCCGGCGACGTCGATCCGGTACTGGGCGGGCTCGTGATTCGAAAAGCGGTCCAACACCCCGGGCACCTGGTCGGGAATGCCGGCGCCTTCGAGGACGTAGTCAACACCGGCGAGCATCGCACCATACAGCCGTGGTAGATGGAGGAGCTGAATCTTCTCCAGGTGGTTGATGCCGATTGGCCCGTCATGGCCTTCCTTCGCGAGCCACACCTCGACGAAATTGGCGGCAATGCTGAGCTCATTCACCGTGCTTCGGAGCGTCGGATTGCGGCTCAGCAGATCGCTCGGTCTTGGCGTCAACCGGTAGCGGGCAGACGGCGGTTTCCTGACGTCGACGTAGTACTGGTTCAGAATGGTTTCGGAGATCCGTGGAAAAGGAAAAGCGGCCAGAGCCCGCCGGACGTGGCCTTCGGGGTCGCCGTCCTGCAATCGCCTGGCGAGCAGCGCCTCGACGCCGGTTCCTGACACGACTCCGAGGACAGCCGCATTCAGCGCTCGGCCCGCGAGTGCGACGGCTCTCGCGAGACGCCAGGTGGAAGTTCCTACCCCCATCCCCCCCTGGATCAGAACGGGGGCCCCTGCGTCGTCTCTCTCCACTCGCGTACCACCTATCGCAGAACACGGGCTCGAAGCCTGGGGGTCGAAACCTGCCGGTGCTAGGGAGCCGCCCTTGCCTGCCGGGGCGTAGTATAGCACGGTCCGGTGGTTGTTTGCCTTTCGAAGGGGATCCGGTAGACTCGGGCGCCCGAGGCCGTCCGGCGGACTGGGCATCGTCGTCCTGGCGATCTGCGGCGGCGTGTGGTTCGTTACACGGGTGCGGGCGAGGCCGGGCGGAGGCCGGCGCGCCAAGCCGCTTCCCCCTGCCCGGACAGGCGCGTCTCCGTCACGGTGTCTAAAGAGCACGAGGTTGCAATGGGGATCGGTCGTGGCGCATAGTATGCGAGTGATGGTGTCACGATATCTGTGACTGGGAGCGACACGGCATGGCGCGCAGGGCCTATATCCCTGTACCTGAAGACGTGGAGCGGGCAGTCCGGGAGCGCCCTGAGGAGTACGGCTTCCCGCCGGGCATGTCGGCGGCGAGTATCTACGCCCGAATGATCGAGCGCGGCGCGCGGGCGTTGAAAGAGGACCATGAGCGACGCGAGCGCATCGAGCTGTATCGGGCGTGGGCCGATGACGACGAGTCCCACGAGGCGGTTGCCGAGACGATTCACAAGGAGATCCTGGAAGCCGGGTTGCTGCTATTCCGGCGAGGGCGTTTGCTCTTTCCGTGTATCGGCGCCCTCCGGTACGCTCCCTCCCGCTACGTGATATGTCGTCGGTCGCCCGAGGGATCGTGCAGAGCCATCAGCTCCAGGCAGCCCTCGAAAGGCGGGGGTGAAACACTGCGCATCGGTGGGCGTGACGGCTCTACCCTTCGGCCTCGGGTGATTCGAGACAACGACGGACACATGGGTTGTTCTGGTATTACCCCACCGTCGCCTTCTTGATATATGCCCCAAGCTTGGGCAGCGGTCCGCAATCGGCGAAGGCGTCGACGTGGCAGAACTGGCCGCGAAAGGACCTATGACGTAAGGTCGGTCCGACATGGCGAAATGGAAGAAGCAGATCTACAAGCTGCCGAAGGGCCACGGCTGGCGGGCGAAGCCGGGGAACAAGATCTTCGTGGCCAATCGCGGCGATGTACGCTTCGATTTCCCCGCCGACTGGGTGCCGGGGGACTCGGACGACGCCGTCGAGTTCCTGGACCGCGAGCCGCCGGACGACAACTGCCGCCTCAAGGTGTCGGTGATCCGGCTGCCGTCCGGGGTCAATACGAGCGCCCTGCCGCTGACCGACCTGCTCGAGCAGGCGGTCAAGGACGACCACCGCCAGGCGTTCGCCCGGAAGGAGACCGTCCACGTGCGGCGGCCGGACCTGGAGCTGGCCTGGACCGAGATCCGCTTCATCGATCCGATTGAGCGGCGGGAGGCCTGCGGGCGCCTGTGCCTGGCCCACGGCTCCGGCATCGTCACGTACATTACCATGGACTTCTGGCTGGACGATCGCGACCGCTTCGGTCCGGTCTGGGACGAAGTGCTGGGTAGCCTCCAGCTTGGCGTCTACGTCGCAGACCCCACCCGCCACTACCTGCAATGAAGCGGAGAGGCGAGCACGAGGAGGCCCTCCGATTCTATGTGGCTTGGAGATGGCGAGGGCTCCCCGCACCGTCGCCGAACGCTGCTTCGCCTTCCTCCTGTGAGATCAAGCTCGCGCCGTGAACCAGTGCAGCGTCTACTGCAGGACGCCGCGCCCGAAGCTGCCGGCGCCAGTCCACAAATTGGTCACACCCTCAGGGCATCGTTCTTGACGGGCGGCCGAGTAACCCATAGGATAAACCTGCTCCTAACCTGGGTAACGGCAGGACCAACGTTCATGAAGCAAGGCACCGATGCGCTGGGAATCAAGGCACGACCAGACCTTGGATTCGAAGCGAAACTCTGGGAAGCCGCCGACGCGCTTCGCAACAATATGGACGCGGCCGAGTACAAGCACGTCGTCCTCGGCCTGATCTTCCTCAAGTACATCTCCGACGCCTTCGAGGCGAAGCACGCGGAGCTGGATGCCCAGCGCGCGGAGGGCGCCGACCCGGAAGACCCCGACGAGTACCGCGCCGCCAGCATCTTCTGGGTGCCGAAGGAGGCGCGCTGGTCGTATCTCAAAGCCAGCGCCCCGCAGCCGACCATCGGCGCCCTGGTCGACGACGCGATGAGCGCGATCGAGCGGGACAACCCTTCCCTCAAGAACGTGCTACCCAGGGATTTCGGTCGTCTTGGCCTCGACAAGCAGCGACTCGGCCAGCTCGTCAATCTCGTGAGCGACATCGGCCTGGGCAGCCCGGCCGACCGCGCCAAAGACATCCTCGGCCGGGTGTACGAGTACTTCCTGGCGCAGTTTGCGAGCGCCGAGGGCAAGAAGGGCGGCCAGTTCTACAC
>JACQGZ010000323.1 GCA_016199305.1 Armatimonadota bacterium
CGCCCGCCGCCGCGCCGGCCGCGATGGCCGCGTCCACACTGTCGGTGGAGTCGTGGTCGGCGACCGCCAGGATCCCCACACCGGCGGCGCGGGCCAGGTCGACCAGTTGGGCGGCGGAGAGCAGGCCGTCGCTGGCGGTCGTGTGCGTATGCAGGTCGATGCGCATTTCAGTCCGCCGCCTCCTGCACCATCTGAATCCGCTCGATCGACCGGGCGCGGCCGTCCCCGTCGATCTCCAGCGCGATCCCGTTCAACTGCGCCGCTCCGCCGGCGACCGTGAACCGGGTGGGCAGCCCCGAGCGGAAGTGCTCCAGGATGACCTCCCGGTCCATCCCGATGACCCCATCCCGCGGCCCCGTCATCCCGAGGTCGGTGATGTAGGCGGTCCCCCCGGGGAGGATGCGCTCGTCGGCGGTCTGCACGTGCGTGTGGGTGCCGGCGACGGCAGAGACCTTCCCGTCCAGATGCCATCCCATCGCGATCTTCTCCGAGGTGGCCTCGGCGTGAAAATCCACCACGATCACCGCCGTGGTGGTCCGCAGCTCCGCCACGTGCGCGTCGGCGGTGCGGAAGGGGTCGTCCAGCTCGCCCATGAAGACGCGGCCCTGCAGGTTGAGGATGCCCACCCGCGCGCCGTCGGCCTCCAGCGTCACCGTCCCGCGCCCGGGGGCCCCCGGCGGGTAGTTCGCCGGCCGCAGGATGCGAGGATGAGCGTCCAGCAGGCTATACGCGCCGCGGTTGTGCCAGGTGTGGTTGCCCCCGGTGATGACGTCGACCCCCGCCGCGAAGATCTCCTCGGCGGTCTCCTCGGTGATGCCCATCCCCCCGGCCGCGTTCTCCCCGTTGGCGATCACCAGGTGCGCCGCGTGCTGCCGGCGCAGGCGGGGCAGCATCTCCTTGAGGATCCGCCGGCCCGGCTTCCCGGTGATGTCGCCCACCACGAGGATCTTCATGGGGCGCCTGCGGCCGCTGCGCGAGCCACCCCCGTCAGCGGGCGTACTCGATGGCCCGCGTCTCCCGCAGGACCGTGACCTTGATCTGCCCCGGGTACTCCAGGTCGGCTTCGATTTTCTTTGCCAGGTCGCGCGCCAGGGCCTGGGCGGTGAGGTCGTCGATCTCCTGAGGCTTGACCAGGACGCGGATCTCCCGGCCGGCCTGAATCGCGTAGGCCTTCTCCACCCCCGGGAAGGAGGTGGCCAGCCGCTCCAGGGATTCCAGCCGCTTGATGTACATCTCGATCGTTTCCTTGCGCGCGCCGGGCCGGCTGGCCGAGATGGCGTCGGCGGCGGCGACCAGGATCGCCTCCACGCAGGTGGCCTCCGCGTCCCCGTGGTGGTACTCGATCGCGTTGATCACCTCGGGAGGCTCGTGGTAGCGGCGGCAGAGGTCGACGCCGATGGCGCTGTGCGTGCCGTCCACCTCATGGGTCAGGGCTTTGCCGATGTCGTGCAGGATCCCGGCCCGCCGGGCCAGCGCCGGGTCCGCGTCCAGGTAGGTAGCCAGCAGTCCCGCCAGCAGGGCGACCTCGACGGAGTGCTGCAGCAGGTTCTGCCCGTAGGAGTGGCGGAACTTCAACCGCCCCAGGATCTTCAGCTCCTCGGGGTGCAGCCCGTGTACGCTGGCCTCGAAGGCGGCCTGCTCCCCTTCCTCCCGGATCCGCTGCTCCAGCTCCCGCTGGGACTTCTCCACCATCTCCTCGATGCGGGCCGGATGGATGCGGCCGTCGGCGATCAGTTTCTCCAGGGCCAGCTTAGCGATCTCGCGGCGCACCGGATCGAAGGAGGAGAGGGTGACGGCCTCGGGGGTGTCGTCGATGATCAGATCCACGCCGGTGAGGCTCTCCAGCGTGCGGATGTTGCGGCCCTCCCGCCCGATCACCCGCCCCTTCATCTCCTCGTTGGGCAAGGGGACGACGGAGACGGTCACCTCCGCCGTGTGGTCGGCGGCGACGCGCTGGACCGCCAGGGCGATGATCTCGCGGGCGCGCCGGTCGGCGTCCTCCCGCGCGCCGGATTCGATCTTCTTGATCAGCGCGGCCGCGTCGGCGCGCGCCTCATCCCCGACCTGGCGCAGCAGGTGCTCCCGCGCCTCGTCGGCGGTCAGCCCGGAAATGCGCTCGAGTTCAGCCTTCTGCTGGTCTCTGAGGGCGTCGACGTCTTCGCGCGCCCTGGCGAGTTCCTGTTCCTTCTGCGCGATCAGCCGCTCGCGTTTCTCCTGGACCTCTCCCCGACGTTCGAGGTTCTCCTCACGCTGGACCAAACGCCGCTCGAGGCGCTGGATCTCGGCCCGCTGCTCGCGGTTCTCACCTTCAGCCTCTCGCTTGAGGCGGAAGGCCTCGTCCTTGGCTTCGACGACGGCCTCCCGCTTTCGTGCCTCTGCCTCTCTCGCCGCTTCATCGACGATCTTCCGGGCGGCGGTCTCGGCGGATTGAATCCGCGCCTCGGCGACGCTCTTCCGCAGGAAGAATCCAAGGAGGAACGCGATCACCCCCACCCCGATCAGCAGACCGATGACGAGGGGGTCGATGGGTGGTCACCTCCTCAGCCCGGCGGATGCCGGGCCCATATGAGAACGTCGCCCCGCGAGGGGCGACCGGTTCTGGCCCTGCTTCAGATCGCCGCGCGCATCACCTGCCGTTCGAGCGGAATGAGCGCACAACAACCTATCCCGTTCATTCTAGCGGGCGGGCAAAACCAGGTCAAGGAAGGGCTGAAACCCGCATGGGGAGAGGGTTCCGCCCCGGGACAGCCTACCGGACCGCCCCCACGCGTGGGCAGCCGGGAGCCCCCGTCCGGGGGTCCCGAGCGTCAGTGGGTGGGCGGAGGCGGATGCCAGAGCGGTCCCGGCAGCTCCGGGGCGGTTGCAGCGGCGTCCACCGGAATGACCCGATCGGCGAAGGGTTCGTACTCCGGCCGGCAGGTGAAGAGCAGGATCTGATGGGTCTCGCTGACCCGCCGCAACAGGGCCATCGCTGCGGCGAGCCGCTCCTGATCGAAGGAGGCGAACGGATCGTCCAGCAGCAGCGGCGGGCGCCGCCCTTCCGAGAGCACCTCCACCAGGGCCAGGCGGACGGCCAGGTAGACCTGATCCGCGGTGCCGCGGCTGAGCGCCGGCTCGACCGGCTGCAGCCACTGGTCCGCTTTGGAGACCCAGACGGCAACGCGCAGCGGCGGTTCCTCGACGTGGACTCGGTCGTACGCCCCTCCCGTCAGGAGACCGAGGTACTCCCCCGCCCGCTCCTCCACGAGCCGTCTCGCCGGGATCAGGGTCTGCTGACGGGCGGTGTGCAG
>JACQGZ010000329.1 GCA_016199305.1 Armatimonadota bacterium
TCGCCCCGTCGGCGCCCACGGCGACGAAGGAGTAGCGGCCCATATCCCCGGGGATGAGAACGGGCTGGCCGACCTCCCGGTAGCGTGCGGGGACCTCCGGGTGACCGGCCGGAAAGGCGCGCGTCGCCCCTTTTCGATGCACTACGACCTGCCTGAGCCGGCCCTCCACCTCATACTCCTCGACCTTGGCGATGTTGTGCGCCACGTCGTACACGAGATGCATGCCCAGCTCCGCGGCGCTCCGCCCGAAGACCTGGGCGAAGGCCTCCCGCGCCCAGTGCGTGATCAATTGGCGGTTGGCCCAGGCGAAGTTGGCCGCCGCGCACATCGCCCCGAAGTACGCCTCCCCCTCGGGCGAGCGAAAGGGGACGCAGGCCAGCTGCCGGTCGGCCAGGGTGATGTGGTACTTCTGCGTGTTGGCGCGCTCGCAGGTGCGCAGGTAGTCGGTGCACACCTGGTGGCCCAGCCCGCGCGAGCCGCAGTGGATGAAGACGACGACCTGGTTGTGGAAGAGGCCCATCGCCTCCGCCGCCGTTTCGTCGAAGACCTGGTCGACGACCTGCACCTCCAGGAAGTGGTTGCCCGACCCCAGCGTGCCGATCTGCCCGCGCCCGCGCTGCTTGGCCTGCGTGCTGACCCGCTCGGAATCGGCCTGCGGCAGCTCTCCTCCGGACTCGGTCACCTCCAGATCCTCCGGTTCTCCGTAGCCTTGCTCCACAGCCCAACGCGACCCGTGCGCTAACACGTCGTCAATGCGATCCATCCCGACCTTGATCCGCCCGCCCGACCCGACCCCCGACGGCACATCGCGGAAAAGCG
Organism: Armatimonadota bacterium; assembly: GCA_016199305.1. Lineage (GTDB taxonomy): Bacteria > Sysuimicrobiota > Sysuimicrobiia > Sysuimicrobiales > Humicultoraceae > JACQGZ01. Next base: position 820 of record JACQGZ010000329.1, read on the forward strand.
CATCGACCAGCCCACCCAATCGTGGGCGCAATTGATCCTCCGTCAGTTCAGAGCGGACGAGTCTTACTCCGCACAACACGTCATACCCCACCCCCCCCGGGGAGATGACGCCCTCCTCCAGATCAAACGCGGCCACGCCGCCGACGGGGAACCCGTATCCCCAGTGAATGTCGGGCATCGCCAGCGAGTAGCCGACGATGCCGGGCAGCGTAGCGGCATTGGCCACCTGCTCGAGGGCCTGCTCCTCGGCAATCTGCCGCAGCATCCGCTCGTCGGCATAGATGCGTCCGGGCACACGCATCCCCGGCTTGTACGAGGTGGGGATCTCCCAGCGGTAGTCGTCCACCTTGCGCAGGATGCGCGCCCAGGAGCTCCCCCGGTCGGTCCGGTCTTCAGGCTCCGACATGTTCATCCCCCTGCGCACGTCCCCGAAGAAAAGGCCCCTCATGCTGCCATGAGGGGCCCGGGGATGGCGGCGCGGGCTGCCCTAGAAGGGCATCGCCTCCACCGCCTTGATCTCCGGGATCTGCTGCTTGAGCATCCGCTCGATGCCGACCTGCAGTGTCATCATCGAGTGCATGCAGCCGACACACGCCCCGGCCAGCCGCAGCTGAACGGTCCCATCCACGATGTCCACCAGTTCGATGTCGCCCCCGTCGCCCTGCACGGCGGGGCGGATCATGTCCAGGACCGCCTCCACTCTGGGGCGCAGGGTGTCATCGGGGGTGGCGGCTGTCTCGCCGCCGGTGATCAGGGAGAGCGCGTCTGCCACGTCGTCCTCCTAGGCCTGAGTCTCCGCCGGCGCGTCGTCGCAGGGCTCGGCTTCGCCGGGATCCTCGGCGGTGGTGAAAGAGTGGCCGCAGCCGCAGGTCGAGACCGCGTTGGGGTTGCGCAGCGTAAAGCCTTCGCCCATCACCGAGCGGGTGTAGTCGATCTGGGCGCCCCGCAGCAGCCGGGCAGCCAGCCCGTCGAGCAGGACGCGCACGCCGTGCTGGTCCACCACCTGGTCGCCCTCGCGCGTCTCATTGTCCAGGGTCATACCGTAGCTATACCCGGAGCAGCCTCCCCTGGTCACGAAGAGCCGGAGGTGCGTCCCCTCCTGCTCGTGGGCCAGCAGTTCTTTCACCTTCGAGGCCGCCTCGGGCGTGATGTTGATTGGAGACTCCTGGATGATCGCCATGTCCCCTTCATTCTACCCGCCGCCCGCCCCGAGTCAACCGGTTGTACTAGTCGCGTAGTGTACGAAAGGTTGTGGACTTTCGCAGACCAAAGCAAGCAGCACGCCTGCCAAACCGCGAACCGTTCGCGGGAGCAAGCACCACGGTGGGGCCCCGGCGTGACGACGACCGCCCGCGCAGACCTTCTCGGGAAGCCCCAGAAAGCGTCCTTCTCGATCCGGCGGAAATCCGTCTAACAGAATGGCAGTGGGCCGGGGACCTGGTCCCTCTCCCAGGCGGAAGAAACCCACTGGTGCCGATTCACCGCTGGGGATACGGACAGGTACCCCTTCGGCATACTCGGCGGGCCAGTGACTTGACAGAGATCCAGCGAGACCGATGAACAACGAATGTCTCATGGCCGATCCCCGTGCGCACAACGACTGCGCATTAGCCGCGAGCCGCGCGACCGCTCACCCTAGCAATTGAACGACGCCGACTCACTCGTACAACCGACACGATCTCTCTCGTGCTGATGTCCGTTGGAAGACCGGAAACATCAAGGGCGGACGTCGTTGGTGCAACCGGGGCCACCTCGAACAACCCACCATCCCGACGCCGGATTCGAACGCTGCCATCCCGTGACGCCTCGTCCAGCAAGGATGCCAACCGCTGCCTTGCTTGCGAGTAAGTGTAGACCTTCA
>JACQGZ010000331.1 GCA_016199305.1 Armatimonadota bacterium
GACTGGGCCTGACTGGACCGTTCTGGCGGTTACGCCCCTGAATTGCTGCCCGCCTCGCTGACCATGCGCATCGAGCCCATCACGCTCGAGGGAAGGGCCGTCCGGTTAGAACCCCTGTCGTTCGAGCATCACGACGCCCTCTGCCAGGTTGGGTTGGACGGCGATCTCTGGCGCTGGGCGCCGGTGGCGGTGCATACACAGGAAGAGATGCGCGGCTACATCGAGGCGGCGCTGCGGTCGCAGGAAGAGGGCGCGGCGCTACCCTTCGCTATCGTCGATCGGGTCTCCGGCCGGGTTGTCGGCAGCACGCGCTACGGCAACATCGATGCGCGGAACCGGCGGCTGGAGATCGGATGGACCTGGATCGCCCGATCCTGGCAGCGGACGGCGATCAATACCGAGTGCAAGTATCTGCTGCTACGGTACGCTTTTGAAACGCTGGGCTGCATCCGGGTCGAATTCAAGACCGACGCGCTGAACGCGCGCTCGCGCCAGGCGCTGCTGCGCATCGGGGCGAAGGAGGAAGGGGTCTTCCGGAGCCACATGGTGACCTCGACGGGGAGGATTCGGGATTCCGTCTATTACAGCATCATTGAGGCAGAGTGGCCGGCGATTAAGGGTCGATTGGAGGGGATGCTCCGGCGGTGAGCGATGAAACTGCATGAGTATCAGGCCAAAGAGGTCTTTGCCCGTTACGGGATTCCCGTGCAGCGGGGGGTCGTCATCTCACGCCCGGATGAGGTCGACCGCCTGGACCTGCGCTATCCCGTGGTCGTCAAGGCGCAGGTGCTGGTCGGGGGGCGGGGCAAGGCCGGCGGGATCAAACTGGCCGCGAACCCCGGGGAGGCGCGGCGGCACGCCCAGGCGATCCTGGGCATGTCGATCAAAGGGGAGCGGGTCACCCGGCTCCTGGTCGCAGAGGCCGCGAAGATCGAGAAGGAGTACTACCTGGCCTTCACGCTCGACCGGGCCGCGCGGCGCATGGTGGCGATCGCCTCCGCCGCGGGGGGGATCGACATCGAAGAGGTCGCCCGCGCCACCCCCGAGCGGATCGCTAAGCACTCCGTCGATCCGTCCCTGGGCTTCCTGCCGTTTCATGCCCGCGAACTCGGCGCGGCCATCGGCCTGCGCGGCGACCACCTTACGGCCTTCGCCGCTCTCGCCGCCTCCCTCTACCGATTGACGGTGCAGGAAGAGGCCGAACTCGCCGAGATCAACCCTCTGGCGGTGGCGGACGGCAAATTGGTGGCCGTGGACGCGAAACTGATCCTGGACGATAGCGCCGCCTTCCGCCACAAGGATCGCCCGACCAATGAAGAGATGACCGACCTGGAGCGCGCCGCCCGGGAGGCTGGACTGTCCTACGTCGAACTGGACGGCGATCTGGCCGTCATCGGCAACGGCGCGGGGCTGGTGATGTCCACGCTGGACGTCGTGGCACACTTCGGCGGCCGGCCGGCGAACTTCCTGGACGTGGGAGGCGGGGCGACGACCGAAAACATGACCGCCGCGATGGAGATCGTCCTGCGCAAGCCCGGCGTCCGGGCTCTCTTCATCAACATCTTCGGCGGGATCACCCGGTGTGACGACATCGCCCGCGCAATCGCGGCGCGCCCGCCGCGGGTGCCGGTGGCGGTGCGGCTGACCGGCACGAATGAGGAGGAAGGGCGGCGGATTCTGGAAGGGGCGGCGATCCACGCCTTCATCGGTCCGGAGGAGGCGGCGCAGGAGGCGGTTCGGCTGGCGAGAGGAGCACGATCATGATCCGGGGAGTCGATTCCGTCGTCCTCTACGTCAAGGATGTCGGGGCCTCGCTCCATTACTACCGCGATCTCCTGGGGTTCAGCGTGATCTTTGTCGCGCCAGATGAGGATGAGGGCGGCGTGGCGGGCCTGAAGGTCGGGACCGCCCGGCTGATCCTTCACTCCGATCAGGAGACACGCCCCGGATACCTTCCGGCGTCGGGCGTGCGTGGCAGAGGGGTGATCCTGCATTTCGAAGTGGATGACGTCGACCGCTATCATGCCGATCTGGTCGGCCGCGGAGTCGAGATCTCCCTGGCTCCCACGGATGAGTCCTGGGGGGCGCGCGCAATGTACCTGTACGATCCCGATGGCTACAACATTTCCTTCATTCAACGCGCTTCAGGCGGGGAAGGGCGACCGGGTTAGCGTGCGACGCCCTCTCGCCCCCACGCCTCTCCTGGCGCTCCTCGTCGTGGCCGTCGGCATCGCTGCGCCGGGAACAACGCAGGCGCGGGCGCCGGCCGCCGTTGCGCGCCACGTCATCATCCTCAGCCTGGACGGGGCGCGGGCCGATGCCCTGCAGCGGGTCTGGCCGCCGTCCCTGCGGGAGCAGGGCGCGGCCTCCTGGTCGGCCCGGACGACCCTGCCCAGCAGCACCCTGCCGTCGCACACCTCGATGGTGACCGGCGTGGGCCCCGAGACGCACCACGTGCGGTTCAATGACTGGCACCCCGGGCAGCCGCGGCTCGCCCTGCCGTCCATCTTCACAGAGGTCCGCCGGGGCGGGGGCACCGTCCGGCTGCTCGTGGCCAAGCGCAAACTGGAGTTTCTCGCCGCTGCGGAGCTCGTGACGTACCTCAGTTTTCCGCGGCACCGGCAGGGGGATGTGATCGAGACCGCCGGGCGAACGTTTGCGGAGGAGCGTCCCACGCTCCTCTTCATCCACGTGGCCGATCCCGACGACGCCGGCCACCGCGACGGCTGGATGTCCGAGCCATATCTGAATGTCATCGCCGAGGCGCCGCTGCTGGTGGCCCGCCTCCTCCGTGACGTGGCCGCGGCGGGGCGGCTGGGCGAGACGCTGCTGATCGTGACGGCGGACCACGGGGGTCACGACCGCACGCACGGGACGGCGCGACCAGAAGATGTGACCATCCCCTGGGTCGCCCTGGGCGGCGCGGCGCGGGCGGGGGCCACGCTGACCCAGCCGATCATGACCTACGACACGGCGGCCACGGTCCTGCAGGCGCTGGGCATCCCCATTCCCCCTGGGTGGCAGGGGCGGCCGGTCACCGACGCGCTGGCGGCCGAGGTGCCGAAGAGGTGAGCCTGTGCCGATCCTGATCGACGAGCGCACCCGCGTCCTGGTCCAGGGGATCACCGGCTATCAGGCGGAGTTCCATACGCAGCGGATGCTGGAGTTCGGCGCGAAGGTGGTGGCGGGCACCCGGCCGGGCAAGGGCGGGACCGCCGTGCACGCCGTGCCGGTCTTCGATACGGTCGCGGAGGCGGTGGCCCAGACGGGCGCTACCGCCTCCTGCCTCTTCGTGCCGGCCGCGGCCGCCAAGGATGCGGCGATGGAGGCGATCGCCCACCGCCTCGACCCCGTCGTGATCATCACCGAGCACCTCCCGGTGCACGACGCGGTGGCGGTGATGGCCTATGCGCGCGCGCAGGGGGTGCGCGTGATCGGTCCCAACTGCCCCGGGCTGACCTCCCCGGGCCGCTGCAAGATGGGCATCATGCCAAACCACCTCTTCCGGCAGGGCCCGGTGGGGGTGGTCTCCCGCAGCGGCACCCTGACCTATGAGATCGTGGCCGCCCTGACGCGGGCGTCCATCGGGCAGTCCACGGCGGTGGGGCTGGGCGGCGATCCCGTCGTGGGGATGTCCTTCGAAGACGCGCTGGCGCTCTTCGGCCAGGATCCGCAGACCGAGGCCGTGGTGCTGATCGGGGAGATCGGGGGCAGCGCCGAGGAGGCGGCCGCGCGCCACATCGCGGCGGGATTTCCCAAGCCGGTGGTGGCCTACATCGCGGGGCGGACCGCGCCGCCGGGCAAACGCATGGGGCACGCGGGAGCGGTCATCTCCGGCAGCGAGGGGACGGCGGCGTCCAAGATTGAGGCCCTCACGGCGGCTGGCGCGGCGGTGGCGGATCTCCCGGGACAGGTGGCCGGGCTGGTGCAGGCCCGCCTGCGAGCGTAGGACGCCGCCCGGGGTTTTTGAAAGCCCGCCGTCGGCCTGCGGTGGGGCTTCGGCTATAATTGAGGGCGCCATGGTCAAGCGGCTCACCCGGTCCAGGCAGCATCGAATGCTGGCGGGCGTCTGTGGGGGGATCGCCGAGTATTCCAACGTCGATCCTACGGTGGTTCGTCTGATCTGGGCGTTCGCCACAATCTTCCCGCCGACATTCTTCATCGGCCTCTTCGGCTATCTGCTCTGCTGGCTGATCATTCCGGAGGAATCTCCCGCATGATGGCCCGGTTCCTGGCGCGCTGGCTGTTCAACGCCGTCGCCATCTACCTGACGACGCTGATCATCAAGGGCATTCAGGTGCCGGAGCCGGTGGCGGTGAACACAATCATCGCCGCGCTGATCCTGGGGATCGTCAACGCCTTCATCCGCCCCATCGTGCTGGTCCTGACGCTGCCGGCCAACATCGTCACCCTGGGGCTGTTCACCCTGGTGGTGAACACGGTGATGCTCTATCTCGTCGCTGCGGTGACGCCGCTGCAGATCGCCACCTTCTGGTCCGCCTTCATAGGGGCGCTGGTCATTGCGGTCATCAGCATCCTCCTCGGCCACATCTTCCGCCCGTAAGCGCCGGCGGCGGGCGGGGGTGCCCGGCCCCGCCGAACTGGAGGCGGTCCTGCGCCGGCGCGACGGCAGGCGGGCGGCCGACGGGCTCCTCCTGCTCATCATCACGGGGCTCTCCGGGGCGGGGAAATCCTACGCCATGAGGGTCTTCGAGGATCTGAACTTCTTCGTGGTGGACAACCTGCCGCCCCAGCTGCTCTCCAAGTTCGCCGACCTCTGCCTGCACTCGGACGGCAAGGTCCAGCGGGTGGCCGTGGTCACCGACATCCGCGGGGGTGAGTTCTTCGACGACCTCTTCGGCGCCCTGGGGGAACTGGAGCGGCTGAGCGTGGCCCACCAGATCCTCTACCTGGACGCCTCCGACGAGGTGCTGGTGCGCCGGTTCAAGGAGACGCGGCGCAAGCATCCCCTGGCGCAGGGGCGGACCATCCTTCAGGGCATCCGCGCGGAGCGCCGGCGCCTGGAGGCGGTGAAGGAGCGCGCCGATAAGATCATCGACACCTCCTCGCTCAGCGTGCGCGACCTGCGCGACGAGATCATGGCCACCTACGTGCGCGGCGAACGCGCCGGGGCCCTCGAGGTCAGCATCATCTCCTTCGGCTACAAGCACGGCCTGCCGATGGACGCGGACCTGGTCTTCGACGTCCGCTTCCTCCCCAACCCGCACTACCAGCCGGCGCTGCGTCCGCTCCCCGGAGCCAGCCCCCAGGTGCGCCGCTTCGTCCTCGGGCAGCGGGAGACGCGGGCGTTCATCCGGCATCTCTATCGGATGGTGGATTACCTTCTGCCCCAGTTCGTGCAGGAAGGGAAGACGCACCTGTCGGTGGCCATCGGGTGTACCGGCGGCAAGCACCGCTCGGTCGTCCTCGCCGATGAACTGAGCGCGCACCTCCGCGGCCGCGGCTTCAAGGTGCGCGTGCGCCACCGCGACGTCCGCCGGGAGTAACCGTGGGCGGAGCGGCGACCGGCGGGCCGACGACCGCCGCACCGATGTCCGCCGGGCCGACGACCGGCGGGCCGACGACCGCCGGACAACTGCGGCGATGGGCCCGCTGGCTGCGCCCCGGGCTGGGACTGAAGCGGTGGGCGCTCGTCCTGGGCGCCGGCATCCTCCTCATCAGCGCCGGCGCGGCGCTCATCGTCAACGTCAGCCTGCTGGCCTGGCTCGACCTGGCGGTGCTGCGCCTGCTGGAAGCGATCGTGGCGGCGACCGGCCGCTCGATCCCCCCGCTCGCCCTCGGCGCGGCATTCGTGCTGGCCGGCGGGTTTGTCGTACTCTACGGCCTGCGGGGCACGCTCCGGTCCATCGACCGCGTCCTCTTTCCCACCGGCAGCCCGACGCTGGTGGAGGTCCTCCGCCAGCAGCGCACACTGTCGCGGGGGCCGAAGATCGTGGCCCTGGGTGGGGGGACGGGGCTCTCCACCCTGCTGCGCGGCCTCAAGCGCTATTCCGGCAATATCACCGCGGTGGTGACCGTCTTTGACGACGGCGGCAGTTCGGGGCGGCTGAGGCGCGATCTGGGCGTGCTCCCGCCCGGAGACATCCGCGACTGCCTGGTGGCGCTCGCCGAGGCGGAGCCGCTGATGACGCAGCTGTTCGAGTACCGGTTCCCCGGCGGGGCGTTCGATGGACATGCCTTCGGCAACCTCTTCATCGCCAGCCTCACCGGCGTCACCGGCGACCTGGAGGAAGCGGTCAGGGCGGCCAGCAAGGTGCTCAAC
>JACQGZ010000338.1 GCA_016199305.1 Armatimonadota bacterium
GCCTGCCCGGTGACGTTTGGGGCGCCGCCCAACACGCTGATCTGTCCGGTCTGCCTGGGGCTGCCGGGGGCGCTGCCGGTGACGAACCGCCGGGCGGTGGAACTGGGGCTGCGCACCGCGGTGGCCCTGGGCTGCGGCATCGCCCCGCAGAGCCGCTTCCACCGCAAGAACTATTACTATCCCGACCTGCCGAAGAACTTCCAGATCTCCCAGTACCAGTACATGGATCACCCGCCGCTGGGGAGCGACGGGTGGCTGGAGTTCACGGTCGAGGGTACCTCCCGCGCGGTGCGCATCCGCCGCGTCCACCTGGAAGAGGACACGGGCAAACTCCTGCACGTCGAGCGCGACGGCGCCGTCCGCCACACGCTGATCGACTACAATCGCTCCGGTGTGCCCCTGATGGAGATCGTCACCCAACCCGACCTGCGCAGCCCGGCCGAGGCGCGGGAGTTCTTGATCAGCCTGCGCGCCCTGCTGCAGTACCTGGAGGTCTCCACCGGGCGGATGGAAGAGGGGACGATGCGGGTGGACGCCAACGTCTCCCTGCGCGGACCCGATGGCATGCCGGGGGTGCGCACCGAGGTCAAGAACATGAACTCGCTGCGGGCGGTCGAGCGCGCGCTGGCGTTTGAGGCGGCGCGGCAGGCCGACCTCCTGCGGGCGGGCTCTCCTGTGACGCAGGAGACGCGTCACTGGGAGGAGCGGCGACAGATCACCTTTCCCTCCCGCCTGAAGGAGGAGGCGCAGGACTACCGCTACTTCCCCGAGCCGGACCTGATCTCCCTGACCGTGGAGGAGGGCCGGGTCGAGCGCGTGCGCGGCGCCCTGCCCGAACTCCCGGCGCAGAAGGTGGCCCGCTACGTCTCGGCGCTGGGGCTGTCCGCCTATGACGCCGACCTGATCGTGCGGCGGCCGCCGCTGGCGGCCTTCTTTGAAGCGGTTGTGGCGGCCTACCCCAACAGGAAGGCGGTTGCGAACTGGCTGACCGGAGATGTGGCCGGGATCCTCAACGCCGATGGAAAGGAGATCGACGAGGCGGCCCTGCGCCCCGAGACGCTGGTGGCACTGTTGCGGCTGATCGATGAAGGGCGGATCAGCGGCCGCACCGCCAAGGACCTGCTCCCCGACCTTGTGCGCAGCGGCGGGGACCCGGCGGCGCTGGTGGCCGCGCGCGGCCTGGAGCAGATCAGCGACACCGCCGACCTGCAGCGTCTGGTCGATGCGGTACTCGCGGCGCACCCGGGGCCGGCGGACGAGTTCCGGCAGGGGAAGGAGAAGGCGCTGGCCTTCCTGGTCGGGCAGGTGATGAAGGAGACCCGCGGGCGGGCGAACCCCGAACTGGTCAACCGCCTCCTCCGGGAGCGGCTGCGTGGCTGAGCCTCCCGCCCCCGGCTCCGTCGTCGGCCCGCCCCGGCTGGAGGTGGGACGGCGGCTGGCGGTGACCCTGTCCGCTCTGGCGCCGGACGGCGCGGCCGTCGTGCAGGTGGGCCGGCAGACGCTGGCGGTGCGCTATGCGATCCCCGGCGAGGCCGCGCTGGTGCAGGTGGTGGAGCGGGATCCGCCGCGAGCCGAGATCGTCGCCCTGCAGCGGAAGTCGGCCGAGGCCGCCGTCCCGCGCTGCCCGCACTTCGGCCGCTGCGGAGGGTGCCAGTTGCAACACATCACCCTCGAAGGGCAGCGCCGGCACAAGACCGCGATGGTGGCCGCCGCCCTCGCCGGCGCCGGGGTGCGCGCGGAACAGGTCCGTCCCTGCCGGGGCGGAGCGGGCTGGGCCTATCGCAGCCTGCTGCGCGGCACCTTTGACCGGCGGGGGGACGTCACGATCGCCGGCTTCTACGGCTGGGGCGATCGCCGCCTCTACAACATCGAGACCTGCCCCATCCAGCATCCCACCAACGTGCGCATCCTGGAGGTGGTGCGCGAGGCGGTGCGCACCCTCGGCCTGGCGCCCTACGCCGGCCCCGGCCGCGGGCTGGTGCGCGCCGTGCTGGCCATGACCGGCCACGCCACCGGCGAGGCCCTGGCCGTGCTCTCCGCGGCTGCCCCGCTGCCCGACCGGATGGCCTTCGTGCGCGCGGTCCTCGACCGGGTGCCGGGACTGGTGGGCCTCTTCCTCACCGTCCAGCCGGCCCACTCCACCGCCTTCTTCGGGCAGGGCGTCACGCTGCTGTGGGGACGGCCGTATCTCGAAGATGAGGTGCTGGGGCTGCGGGTGCGGTTTCATCCCCGCAGCGAGATGGTGCCGAACCCCGGCGCGCTTCCGCACCTGCTGGAGGCGATCGTGGAGGCGGCCGAGCTGGGGAGGGAGGAGCAGGTCATGGATCTCTTCTCCGGATCCGGGCTGCTGCCGCTGGCGCTGGCCACTCGGGCACGGCGCGCCGTCGGGGTGGTCTCCGACCGCCGGGCGATGGAGGAGGCGTGGGCCACCGCCGCGCGCAACGGCATCGCCAATGCGGTCTTCTACACGCGCGACCCCGCCAAGGTGCTGGCCAAACTGCATGAGCGCGGAGAGCGGACCGACGCCCTGGTCGCCGGCCCGCCCGGCGAAGGGCTGCCCGACGCCACGGTGGACGCCATCGCCGCGATCGGTCCACGCCGGCTGGTGTATGTCGGCCGGTCCCTGCACGTCACTGCCCGGGACATGGCGCGTCTCGGAGAGGCCGGGTTTGCGGTGGCGTGGGTGCAGCCGGTGGATCTCTTTCCGCAGACCAGCCACCTCCAGAGCGTCGTCGCCCTCCAGCGGCGGTGAGGCGGAATGGCGGCAGCGCCGCTGTGGCGGGCCTCTGCGCCCCGGCGCCCGCATGATCACCATCTACTATGAACGCCACGCGCGTTCGGTCGACAACGAGCGCCGCGTGGCGTCCGGCCACCGCGATGTGGAGCTGTCCGAGGCGGGTCGAGCACAGGCCCGGGAGCTCGGCGAGCGGCACGCGGCTGTCCAGTTGGACGCGGTCTTTTGTTCGGACCTCCGGCGCTCGTACGAGACCGCCGAAATCGCCTTCGCCGGGCGGGAGCTGCTCCTCATCAGGGATCGGCGTTTGCGGGAGTGGGATTACGGCGCCTGCACGGGCCGCCCCTGGGAGGAGGTCGATGCGGCGGCGCCGCGGCATCTGACCGAGCCCTTCCCGGCTGGGGAAAGTGTCGTGCAGGCGGCCGAGAGACTGGCGAGCTTCCTGCGGGAGCTGTCCGACCGCTATGATGGAAAGACGGTCGTGATCGTCGGCCACTGGATCACGCATGTCGGCCTCGAGTACTGGATCAATGGGGGCATCCTCGGCGAGGCGCTCGCCGCGGCCTCCAGCTGGCCGCACCGTCAGATCTACATACTGAACGACGCCGCGCGAACCCGGCTGAAGGCTCTTTCCTGAGGAGGCTGCACCGCTGATGGCTGAGCAACGTTCCCACGACCTGCTCGCGCGCCGGCGGCGCGCCGTCCCTCCCGCGATCGCCTCGATCACCCCCATCTTCGCCGTGCGGGCGGAGGGGGCGTACCTCTGGGACGCCGAGGGCCGCCGCTACATCGATCTGGCCGGCGGGGTCGGCTGCCTGAACGTCGGCCATAGCCATCCCCGAGTCATCGCTGCCGTCACCGAGCAGGCCGCCCGCTTCACCCACACCGACTTCACCGTCGTCCCCTATGAGGAATATGTCGCCGTGGCGGAACGCCTGGCGGCGCTGGCCCCCGGCCC
>JACQGZ010000334.1 GCA_016199305.1 Armatimonadota bacterium
CCGCTCGGGCGTTCCTCCGCGCGGCTCTCGAAGATCTCACCGATCCCGCTGCGCTGGTGGATCTGCCGGAAGGCGCGGCGCTGATCTTCGCCGCGGTCCGCGGGGGACGCCGGATCATCATCTACGGCGACTACGACGCCGACGGCGTCACCGCCACGGCGATCCTGGTACGGGGGCTGCGGGCGCTGGGCGTCCATCCTGACGTTTTCATCCCCCGGCGGCAGGTGGAGGGATACGGCCTCAACCGCGACGCGATCGCCCGCTTCGGGGGTCCGGGCCTGCTGGTCGCCGCCGACTGCGGCATCACCGCGACCGACGAGGTGGCACAGGCCGCCGGACAGGGCCTGGATGTGGTCATCCTCGATCATCACCTATCCGGCGAGACGCTCCCGCCCGCCGCCGCGGTGGTGGGGCCGAAGCGCACCGGCCAGCCCCCGGTCACGCCGTTCGCCGCCTGCGGGCTGGCGTATCAGACTGTCCGGGCTCTCTGGCGTCTGGCCGGGCGCGGCGATGAACCGGTGGAGCTTCTCGATCTGGCGGCGATCGGAACGCTCGCGGACGTGGTGCCGCTGGTGGGGGACAACCGCGTGCTGGCCCGGCAGGGGCTCGCCCGGATGGCCGCCGCTCCCTCGGTGGGCGTCGCGGCGCTGCTGCGCGAAGCGGACGTCACCGGGGCGGTCCGCCCACGCGACGTCTCCTTCGGCCTCGCGCCCCGGTTGAACGCGGCGGGCCGGCTGGGGGATGCCGCCCTCGCGGCCGCGCTGCTGACCACAGAGGATCCGGCCGAGGCCGCGGAACTGGCCCAGGCGCTCGACCGGGAAAACCGGACCCGGCAGGAGATCACCGAGACGGTCCTCGCCGCCGCCGCCGCGCAGGTGGAGGAGGCGGGCTGGGGCGAAGCCCCCGCGCTGGTGGTGGCGGGGGAGGGGTGGCACCCCGGCGTGATCGGCATCGTCGCGTCGCATCTCAAAGAACGGTACAACCGGCCGGTGGTGATGATTGCCGTGGCCGACGGCGTCGGCAAGGGATCTGCGCGCAGCATCGAGCCTCTGCCGATGGTGGAGGCCCTTGCCGCCTGCGCCGATCTGTTGCTCCGTTTCGGGGGACATGCGATGGCGGCGGGGTTGACGATCGCCCCGGAGCAGATCGAGACGTTCCGCCGGCGGTTTGTCGAGGAGGCGGGCCGCCGCCTCACCCCCGAGGACCTGGCGCCGGTCGTCACGATCGACGCGGAGGTGGAGCTGTCGGCGCTCACGCCCGCCCTGGCGCGGGAAATGGAGCAGATGGCGCCGTTCGGTCCGGGGAACCCCGAACCGGTCTTCGCGGTGCGCGGGGTGCGCGCGGCGGCCACGCGTATCGTCGGGGACGGACACCTCAGGGTCGGCCTCACGGACGGCCGCGGCTATGTGGACGCGATCGGTTTCGCGCGGGGGGATCTGGCCGAACTCCTGGCCTTCACCGGCGCGCGGATGGACGTGGCCGGGGCCGTGGAAGTGGACCGCTGGGGGGAGCAGGAGCGAGTCTCTCTGGTGCTGCGCGACCTGGCGACACCGGAGCTTGACCTGGAAGCGGTCCTCGCCGACGGCCGGCTGCTGGTGGACCGCCTCTTCGCCCGGGCGGAGGAGTATCTCGGGGGAGGCTTTCGGGGGATCGAGGGCGCCTGGTCCTTCTATACGAAGGTCGCCGGCGTGACCTTCGAGGGACGCCAGGAACTGCTCCCCTCGGTGCGCACCGGGCAACCGCTTCATCTTGTCCGCCAGCCCGCGAATCCCTACGATCCGCACGCGATCGCGGTCCTCACCGCGGACAGGCAGCAACTCGGCTTTCTCAGCGCCCGGCTGGCCGGCCGGCTCGCGCCGTCCATCGACGCCGGCGCCCGCTACACCGTGACCGCCTCGCAGCTTACCGGCGGCGGGGAGCGGGCGTATGGGCTGAACATCTTCATTCAACGTGAGGAGCCGGCCGGGTCGGCCGAAGGGATGATCTGGACCTCCTGGCGGAAGCTGCCGGCCCCTGACCTGATCGACCGGTTGCGAATCTTCCTCCACGGCGGGCGTCCCCTGCGCCGGGCGCAGGTACGCGCGATCGAGATCCTGCTCGAGCGGGGGGAGGTGACGGGGACCCTGGGACCGGGGCGGCGGGGCGCGGTGACGGCGATCATGGCCGCGGCAGCCCTGGCGGCGCGCTCCCGTCCGGCGGTGATCGCGCTCTCTCTCGTCAGCCAGGTGGAGCGGTGGTTTGACACCTGCGCCCCGATCCTCCGAGAGGCCGGTTTCCGGGTCTATCGCGCCCACGGCGCGCTGCCGCTCCGCCCACAGCAGCGGCTGGCCCGGGTCCTGGAGGAGGGACGGGCCGACATCCTGCTGGCCAGCGCGGCGTGGATCTCGCGGAGCGGGCTGGAGGCGCTGCGCGACGGCCCCCGCTCGGCGGTGGTGGTCGTCGACGCCGACATGCCGGCCGAGATCCTGCAGCGCCTGACCGCCGGGCGCGGCGCGCGCGATGAGCCCCCGGGCGGCCTGGCCCGTTTTCTCTGGGATGCCGCAGGATCCGGCGGTCCCGCTGAGGCGCAGCCGGCCGATACCGTTGTCGACGAATTCGTGCGCGCCAACCTGCGGCTGGTGGACCGGCGCGACGTGACCGACCGTGGCGCGCTCCTGGCCACGCTCACCGCCGGCGGGGAGAAGACGCTCATCTTTGTGCCCGGGCGCGCCGAGGCGGTCGCCCTGGCCGCGTCGTTGCGCTCACGCGCGGGGTCAGACGAAGGATCGACCGCCGTCGCCTATTACC
>JACQGZ010000332.1 GCA_016199305.1 Armatimonadota bacterium
CTATTATCCCCGCTCTGCGAGCGGTCGGAGGTGGAGCGGGTTAGGCTATTATACCTCGGAGCGAGGCCGGAGACGAGGACTGCGCCCATTTCGCTCGGAGACGGGCTCAGGGACCCGTAGCGCGCCTGCGGCGACGGAAGAGAGCGATAAGCCCGCCGGCGACCACCAGCAGGGCCAGCCCGCCCGCGACAGCGCCTATCACCACGCCCACGCTGACGCCATCCCCGTCATCATCTCCGCCTTCACTATCGTCCGCGGCCGCGGTTGGGGACGCCTCGATGGGCGGACCGCCGCACTTCTCGTCGATGCGCACTTCGGCGTTGGAGATGCTGCCATCGAAGAACGTGTCGTCATCTTCGTCTCCGATGATCTCCCCGGCGACGTCCCGGAGGAGGGGGCCTCGGTCGAAGGCGCCGTCGTTATTGATATCGATCTTGGCGATGGTCAGCGGGCTGGCGCCGGGGGACTTGGCCGACATCGTAAGCCTGGCCAGGACGCCGGAGCCGCTGTCCGGCGCCGGTGGCTCGGCGGTGTCGGCAGCGCTGACAACGTATCTGCCGTCCGTGTCCGGTAGATCGTCGGAGATGTCCAGGATATCGCTTCCCTCGTTCGCCGCCTGGAACTGGGTCACGTCGCTCACTGTCACTTCCAAGAGGTCAGGGTCGTATGTGATGGTGATCTCCCAGGCGAGCAGGTCGGTCACGTCCTCGATAATGATGTCCACGTCGAAGGAGTCGCCGCTGGCGACGCTCCGGCAGGCGTTCACCGCCCCGATGCTGGTAGCGGTGTTGTCGGCCGGATCGGCGTCGATAGCCAGCGCAACCTCGGGCTGCTGGCTGCGCGCCGAGCCTGCGGTAAACGCTCCGGCGGCGCTGGCGACGATTAGAGCGGCGATGATAAAGCTGAGGCCGCCCATCCTGGGGCGGTTCACGCCGGTCTCCCGCCCGTCACAACGCTCCGCGGCGCCTGCGTAGGATGTACCACCCCCCACTGATCGCGGCAAGGGCTGCGGCAGCGGTTCCCACCCCGATGCCGATCCAGGCGCCCGTGCTCAGGCCGCCGCCGTCGCCGTCCTCCTGAGCCGCTCCTCCAGGGGCCGTCGCCTCGCTCGTAGGGGTGGGTTCGATGGAGCCTTCCGCGCCGGGGGTTCCCTCTTCAGCGCCCGGCGTTCCCTGTCCGGGCTCGGCCGCGGGTGTGCCGGGGCCAGGCGTAACGTCGGGCTCTGGAGTGGCGGCGCCGGAGAGGGCAGGGTGGGGCGTGGGCGAGGGCGGAGGGGTGCAGGACTGGCCGACGGCTACGTTGGCGCTGAACACCGGGCCTATGAAAGTCTGGCTCCCCTCCTCTGTGGGACCTATGGGCACCGCCGGGTCGTTTCCGACGGTCGCCACCAGTTTCGGGTCTCCAATGGATACGCTGCTCGTTCCCTTCGAGAGCGCCTCAAAGGTGATGCGGGTAAGGACGCCGCTGCCGCTCTCCTCCGTAGACCCCATCTCGCCGAAGTCGGCTGCGGCAACCCTGAAGACGCCCGGTGTTGCGCCGGGCGGCCCCTCCGTGAAGGAGACGATGCTGCTGCCGGACGTGGCGGCCAGCAGTAGTGAGTCGTCCGCGGCGGTGACCTTAAGGACCTTCGAATCGAACCGGAGCCGGAACTCGAACCCGGTCAGCGCCTCCACGTCAGTAATGAACACGTCCACTTCGAACGTGTCGCCGGTGGAGAGAGTCCGGCAGTTCTGGATAGAGCCGAGGCTGGTGGCTGTGTTCCCGGCGCTATCAGCGTCGACTCCGAGAGTGACGTTCTGGGCGTGAGCGGCGGTGGTGGCGCTGAGTCCCAGCGCCACCACCGCTATGATGAGCGTTCCGAGTCTGATAGCTGCTCTCACGAATTACGACGACGTATCCATCGATAGGCGAAGGGGCTGGCCAGGCCGCCCACGACCAGCAGTACGCCTCCGACGGCCAGAATGATCGCCAGCCAGTTGGTGCCGCCGCTTAGCGGTTCGCCGAGGCCGGTGGCGGGGACCTGGCTGGCCGGCTGCGGGGTGGGTGTCGGTCCGGTGACGGCGCCGGCCACGACGGGCTCGCACAGGTCGCCTACGCCGTCGCCGTCAGCGTCCGCCTGCGCCGGGTTGACTACTGTGGGGCAGTTGTCGGAGCCGGTGCATTCGGAGGGGCCGCCGCTGGGCGCGCCGGGGTCGCAGACGCCGTCGCCGTCTCCGTCCACCTGGGAGTCCGTGCAGCCGTTCGCGTCAACCTCTACGAATCCGAACTCATCTAGTTTCGTGTCAGCACACAGATCCAAGGCGTCAGGAACCCCATCCGAATCACTGTCCTCATCAACCAGAACGGTGACGTTGGCGGTGGCGGAAAGCTCGTCGGGATCAGTGACGGCGTATTTGAAGGAGTCCTGGCCGGTGAAGCCGAGGCTTGGGATGTAGGACCCGACGGAGCAGTCCGGCGAGACGCTGGCGGTGCCGTTCGAGGGTTGAGTATCGATGGAGCAAGTCAAGGTGACGTCGTCGGGGTCGCTCACGACCGGCGTCCACTCGTAGGAGGTCTCGGGGTCCTTGGCGACGACGCCCATGTCCACATCGTTGGCCACTGGCGGCTGGTTGGGGCCGATGCCAGCACATCCCGAGCCACCAACGACCACGGTGCCGTGCTGGACGCTGTCGATGGTGATGGGGTCGAGGTCGTCGCCCGCTACGCCGACCCCCGAGAGGTCGAGGGGGCTGGCGCCCTCCGCCTGGGCGGTGAGGGTGAGCCGCAGGAGGACGCCGGGGCCGGACTCCGAGGACTTGTCGTCAGCCGTGAAGGGTGGGGTGTCGATGCCTTCGAGGCCGAAGTCGGCATAACCGCCGGTGAAGGTCCCGTCCGTGGATGTGATGTCGCCGGCATTGAAGGCGGCGGAATCAGGGTCCAGAGCCAGTAGGGACGGGGCGCCGGAAGAGGAGGTGACGTGGACGATGGCGGGGTTGAAGGAGAGGATGAATCCGAAGCCAGCGATACCACGGTCGGCGGGGACTTCGTTGACGATGACGTCGATCTGCGCGGTGCCGCCGACGCTGGCGATCTCCACGCAGTCCTCGACGGTCCCTATGACGCCGCCGCTGGCGGCGTCGCCGCCGTTGCCGGAGATGTCGGTGTCGACGGCGACGAGGCCGACGCTGGACTGAACACCGGCATGAGCGGGGAGCGGGGTGCTGGTGAAGAGGATGAGACTAAGCGCTATAAGCGCGATGCCCATGAGGACGGGACTGATAACCATGGGCCAGGGGACGTTTCTCATTTAGGGCGCCTCCTTATTACTGAGGGGCGACAGCAGCACGCGATCTCCCCCGCGAGCAGATTTATGATTCCCCTTATTATCAACAACGAGCATCAGTTTCTGCAACATCCGCGCAACGGCCTTTCACTAACTTTTTTAACCCAGATTCGCCAAGAGTCTCGAGGCGGGCCGGAAAGAGCCGCCCCCCGGGGCCTGTCAGCCGCGCCAGCCAGCCCCCCGTCCTGACCTCACTACGAGCAGCCCTGCAGCCCCGGCGACAAGGGCGAAGAGGCCCAGCGTCGCGATAAGCCACAGGGGAAGGCCGCCGGACCCGCCACCTTCGCCTGCGGAGGACGCTCCGGCGGTGTCCTCCCCATCATCCTCCAACGCCGTTTCCCGTGAAGCGCCGGGTGTCGTGTCCGGCTCGTTTGCCGCTTCCGAATCGGGTGCGGTGTCTGCCTCGGGCCCGGCCGCGGACGAGTCAGCGAGGCCGGGAAGGGATGGCGGCAGGTCGTCGCCGAGCGCGGCGTTGGGCGAGTCACTCAGGCTGGAAGCGGGCGCTGGCAGGTCGTCGCCAATGGAGAGTACGGTGGAGTCGCCGGGCGTGGGGTCCTCTTCGTTGGAGGTCGGCGCGGGCGCGGTCCCCGGTGTCGGCGTAGGGTCTGGTGGTGGTGGTGTGGAGCCGGGCGTGGGCTTGGGTGGGGGCTGGGAGCAGGGCTCGCCCACGGCGACCTCGGCCTGGGAGATCGATCCATCGAACCACTTGTCGCCGTCGACATCGCCGATGTACTGACTGTCCGTGTTGGTGAGGATTGGGCTGAAAGGAGGCGACGCGAGGATTGTGGCCGGACTGCGGCCCGGAGCGTTCGCCGTCAGGGTGAGGCGCACCAGCACGCCGGAGCCGGTCTCAGGCGACCTGGTGTCAAAAGCGCCCAGGAAGTGCCTGCCCGTCGAGTTGGGGATGGGGTCCTTCTCCGTGGTGACGCTGCTGCGCGAGGCGCTGGCCAGGAACTGCCGCAGGTCATGGTCCACAACCTCAACAATCGTCCCATCAAAGCCGAAATACAGCTCGAATGCGATAATCTCCTGCACATTGGTGACGTAGAGGTCTATGCCGAACGTGTCGCCTACTTTGGCGGAGGTGCACGATTGGACGGAGGCGACGGAGGTGGCCGTATTGCCGTTGATCTCCACGTCCACGCCCATGGCGGCGGGCGCCTGGGCGGCGCTGTTTCGCTGCTGGATCGCGTTGGCCACCAGCACCAACAGCAGGACGAGGGCCGGGCCTGCGAGGGCGGCGCTTCTCATCTGGCCCTCCTCAGCCGAGCACCTCCGTTATGGTGTGTGATAGCTTCATTCGCCGGTTGTTTCCTCCATGCGCCCATTATAGGTGCTAGGGGCGCGTTCGGCGGCGTATGCCGGTGAAGATGCCGGCCCAGCCTAGAGCAACCGCGCCCATCACGATAAGCAGAACCAGTAAGCCGCTGCCGGTACCGCCGCTTCCGGCTCCGGTTTCGGGTAGTGCGCCAGGCGTTTCAGTCGGCCCCGTTACAACGGGAAGGACTGCTGGCGTTGCCGTGGCGGTAGGCGTGGCCGTGGGTGGGGGCGGGCACGATGGCCCCTCAACGCTTTGGAAGGTCGTTCCTGCGCCCGTCTTGAATCCGGCGGTTACCTGTTCGGTCGGGAAGGGCTGATTGAGGGTGAACGTGAAGCCACCGGAGAGGAAGCCGCTCTCGATATCGTCCCATTTGACACCGCTGAGCCCGAGGTTTGGGTCTGGGTCCACCACGAACGCCGGCTGAGGGGCGGCGGCCACAAAGGCGCTGCGGGCGTCAGGGCATAGCGATAGCACCCAGTAGCTCAGATCGCAACGGGGTCCGTCCAGCGAGGTAACGGTGTAGCTCCAGTCGAACTCGTCATCAGAAGTGCTGGTGGTGCCCTTGTCATCCACGATGATGTCGTTGAATTGAACTTCAAATTCGGGGCACGGCTCGAGCGCGGGTGAAACGTCAACGGTCATGAAGGTCGTGGCCGGGTTGTTCTCTGGGACAGTGTCTGTGAGGCCGATCGGCTGGATATCGTTGTCAAACCTAAACGTATGGGCGCCCGTCTGTGAGCAACTGATGACGAACGCTTCGATATGAGTAAGCTCTACCGATATCGGCATAGATGTTACGGTAGCTGTGCTCTGTGTCGGCGAGATGGAGCATTCGTCGGGCTCTTGCCCCGATGCTGGGACGAAGGCGGCCGTGAGGGAAACGGTGGCATCAACAATAGCTAGAGGTCCATTGTTTCGGATGATCTTAAGTAGACATACATCTGTGTCCTGCGCGAACGGGATCTCAGATGGTGCTGGTGGAGTGCAGCTTCCCGGCGTGCCTGATTCCTGACTCACGATCTCTACGTCCGTGCTTTGCGCCACGTCGTCGTTGGTGATGGTGCAGGACTTGTTCTCACCTACGGCGAGGGTCACGTTGCCGCCGGCGGTGCAGTCGCCGCCGATGGTCCCGATGTAGTTC
>JACQGZ010000340.1 GCA_016199305.1 Armatimonadota bacterium
ACCACGCGCAGCGTCGGTGAGGCGGAGCTGCTGGCGGAGACGATCCTGAAGGGGTTGCAGGAGCTGCGCGTGCCCGAGCCGGAGGGGTTCGTCCTCGGCGCCAGCATCGGCCTGGCGGGCGGGCGGCGGACAGAAGAGCGCGACACGCATCCTGAGGCGACGGTCGACGATCTGATCACCATGGCCAGCCGGGCCTCCTCGGCGGCCAAGGCGCTGGAGCGTCCCATCCTTCAGGCCCACCAGCTGGAGGCGATGGAGGCGCTGGTGCAGGCGCTTCCCGAGGAGGAGACGCGGCTGCGCCTGGGCGGCGTCCGTCTCACCGTGGAGGCGGAGCGGGCGTCCGCCGCCGTGGAACTCGAGCACGAGGGGCGCCGTTACACAGGCACTGCGGAAGGATCGCCGATCGGCCACGGTCCGGTGCGGGTGCTGGCGCAGGCGGCCGTAGCCGCCCTGGCCCAACTCCTGCCCCCGGGGTGGGACGCCGAGGTCGAGGAGATCGCGTACACCTCCTTCCCGCTGGGGAACGCGGTGAGCGTGGCCCTGGCGCTGGCCACGCCGGCCGGGGAGGAGTTCTTGATGGGAACGGTTCCGTACACACGCACCGACGCCGGCGCCGTCGTGCGCGCGGCGCTGAAGGCCGCGAACCGCCGGTTTGGACGTCTCCTCGTCCTGACGAACGCGTGAACACCATCTCCGTGCTCCGTCGCGCCGGCGCGCTGGCCCTGGCCGCGGCGGCCGGCGCCGTCCTGGCCGTCGTCGGGCCCACGGACCTTCCCGCCGCACCCGCCCTCATCCCCGCGGCCTCTCCCGATGGCGCCCTCCGCCACGCGGCGGCCCTCAGCCGTCAGATCGGGGCGCGCCCCTCGGGGACGCCGGCGTTCCAGCAGGCCGTGGAGTATGTGGAAGGCCAGCTGCGCGCGCTGGGGTACGAGGTGGAACGCCAGCCGTTTGCCTTCCTCTATTTCGAGGCCCGCGCCGCCGCCCTGCGGGTGGGCGGGCCGGACGGGGAAGAGCTGCATCCGAGCATCCTTGAATACTCGGCGGCCACTCCGGCGGTGGGGGTTGACGGGCCGCTGGTGGCGGCGGGGCTGGGACGGGCGGAGGAGGTCCGGCGCGCGGCCGTGGGCGGGCGAATCGCCCTCATCGCCCGCGGTGACCTCACCTTCCGGGAGAAGGTTGAGCAGGCGGCCACGGCCGGGGCGATCGCGGCCGTCATCTACAACAACCGCCCCGGCGCCACCCCGGGCGCCACCCTGGGCGCCCCCTCGCGCATCCCCGCGGTGATGATCTCGCAGGAGGCCGGCGAGCGGCTGCTGGCGCTGCTGCGACAGGGGTCGGTCCGCGTCCACCTGCGCGTGGAGACGCTGACCGAGCAGCGCGGCACCTGGAACGTCATCGGCCGGCGAGCGGGACGCGACGCCCGCACCTTCGTCATCGGCGCCCACCTGGACTCGGTAGAGGTGAGCCCGGGCGCCAACGACAATGCCTCCGGCATCGCCGCCGCCCTGGAAGCGGCGCGGCTGCTGGCCGCCCTCCCGCTGGCGCTCTCCGTGGAGATCATCGGCTTCGGCGCGGAGGAACGCGGGCTGCTGGGTTCGGCCCACTACGTTCGCGAGCGCGGGGGGCGGGTGGCCGGCATGGTGAACATGGACATGGTCGGGCGGGGGACGCTGATGGTGGGCAACTCCGCCGGAGACACACGTCTGGTCGATGCGGCCGTCCGCGCGGCCGAGCGGCTGGGGCTCCGCGTGGAGCGCGTCCGCCTGGGGGGAAGCGACCACGTTTCCTTCGAGCGCGCCGGCATCCCCGCCGTTTTCATCCACACGGGCGACGATCCGGCGATCCACACCCCCGGGGATGTCCTGGAGCGGCTGGAGCCGCAGCGGATGGCCGAGGCCGCGCGACTGGCCGCCGCCGTGGCCCTGGAGGCGGCTGAGCTGTTGCGTTAGCGCGGGACCCGGAGGCAAGGCCGAGGAGGCGTCTCGCCGCTCCAGAACGACGGGATACTTCCGCGGGCGAGACGCCTCCTCAGCCTTGTCCCTTCAGCCGGCGGATCTGCACCAGGCCAATCCGGGTGGGGGTGGCCGATTCAATCTTGAACTCCAGCCCGGCATTGCGGAAGGTCGCTCCGGCTTCGGGGATGGTCCCCAGGTGGTGAAAGATGAACCCGCCCAGCGTGTTCGCCTCCTCCGTGGGCAGGGCGATGCGGAAGGTCTCGTTCAAGATGTCCAGTGGGATGGCGGCATCGACGACGATGCGGTCCGGCTGCTGCACCATGACCAGCCGTCGCTCCGACCGTAACTCCCCCGGGATCTCGCCCACCAGTTCCTCCAGCAGGTCCTCGATCGTGACGATCCCCGACGTGCCGCCGAACTCATCGAGCACGACCGCCAGCTGAATCCCCTGGCGGCGCATCTCCTCCAGGAGGTCGACGACCGGCTTCATCTCCGGCACATAGAGGACCGGGCGCATGACCGTCTCCACGGTGTGCTCTGACCGCCCATCCGCCTGCGCCAGCATCAGGTCCTTGGCGTGCACCATCCCGACGATGTGATCGAGGTCCTCGGCGAAGACCGGCAGCCGGGAATAGCCCGCCTCGCGGATGACGGCGACCGCCTCGAGCACCGACGCATCGTTCGGCACGCCCTGCACCGACACGCGGGGAACCATCACCTCTTCCACCAGCCGGTCCGCGAACTTGAACACGCGGTGCAGCAGGAGCGCTTCTTCCTCCTCGACCTTGCCCGCCCGCCGGCTCTCCGTCACCAGCATCCCGATTTCTTCCGAAGAATAGACATGGTGCCCGCTCGGCGCCCGCAGGCCGAAGAGACGGAGGGTGCCGTTGGCGGTGCGGTTGAGGATCTCGATGGGGAGGCGAAACACACGGTAGAAGAGGTCGGTGGGTGGCGCGACGACGAGGGCGGTGGACTCGGGACGCCACAGGGCCACGCTCTTGGCGGTCAATTCCCCGAAGATGATGTGGAGGGCCGTGATCAGCGCGAATGCCAGCACGGCCGCCACGGCGTGGGTCGTCGTCTCCCGCACCGCGGCAGGCAGGGCGTCGATGAGGGGTTCGAACAGCGTGGCGACCGCCGGCTCGCCGATCCAGCCGAGGCCCAGACTGGCCATCGTGATGCCGAGTTGTGTCGCCGCCAGGAAGGCGTTCGGGTCCTCCGCGGCCCGCAGCACCAGCCGCGCCCTTCGGGATCCCCGTTCCACCAGCGGCGCCAGGCGTGTCCGCCGGACGGAGACGATGGCAAACTCGGCGGCCACGAACATCCCGTTCGCGGCCACCAGCACCAGCACCGCCGTCAGACGCAGCAGAATCGAGATCAGCGAAGACTCCATATGCATCTCTCCTCGAAACCCGTCGCCTTGCCTTGGCCTGGGTCCATTCGGCTCATCGGGAACCTTGCGGGCGTTCCTGTTCGACGTCGAATTCCGCCAGAAGGGCGGCCTCTTCCGACAGCGGGCCGGCCGGGAAGACGGCCCGCAGGAGTGGTGGTGTGACGAGGGTCGTCGCCAGCACCATGATCACCATCAGCGCGAAGTCGCGTG
The DNA here is from genome assembly GCA_016199305.1 of Armatimonadota bacterium. GTDB lineage: Bacteria > Sysuimicrobiota > Sysuimicrobiia > Sysuimicrobiales > Humicultoraceae > JACQGZ01. The sequence continues at coordinate 3,559 of JACQGZ010000340.1, forward strand.
GTTGCAGCAAGCCCGACTGCACACCGAGGGCCGCAATGATGAGCCCGACTTCGCCCCGACTGATCATCCCCACCCCGATGCGCAGGGCCTCCGGCCCACTGAGCCCGGCGAGACGGGCTCCGCCGCCGGATCCGATGACTTTCCCGACGATCGCCGCGACGATGATGAGCAGCGCCAGCGGCACGTCCCCCACGTGGAGCGCCCGGGCGTCGGTCTGCAGGCCGATGCTGACGAAGAAGAGGGGCACAAGCAAGGCGTAGGTCAGGGCCTTGAGGCGGTGCTCGACCTGGGTGCGGAAGCCCGCCTCAGTCACCAGGACGCCTGCCAGATACGCGCCCGTGATCGCCGCCACCCCGCCGAGGGCCTCCGCACCCCAGGCATACGCCAGCACCGCGACCAGCGCGGCCGCGAGCAGCCCCTCGCTCACCGGCGCCCGATCGGCGACCGCAAGCGCGCGACGGAAGAACCGTCCCAGGAGGATGGCGACGGCGAAAAACGCCCCCATCCGCAGGAGGACGATGCCGGCGTCCGCCAGGCCGCCGCTCCCGGGTAGGCTGAAGGCGACGAATACCGACAGCACGATGATGGCAATCACATCATCCACCACAGCGGCGCCCAGCAGCGCCATGCCTTCCTTGGACTCCAGCTGCCGGAGCTCGATGAGGGTCTGCACTGTGATGCTGACGCTCGTCGCCGTCAGGACGATGCCCATAAAGATGCCCTTCTGCAGACCGAAGCCGAACGGGAGGGCGACGGCCACGCCGAGGAGGAGCGGGAGGAGGACACCGGCGCTTCCCGCCACGACGGCGGCCCGTCCCACGCGCCGCATCTGATCGAGGTCCGTCTCCAGACCGGCAATGAACATCAGCAGGATCACGCCCAGGTTCGCCAGATGAAAGACGCCTGCCCTGATCCCCTCGCCGGCAAAGGGCTCGAGGCGTAGCAGATTCAAGAGGGATGGCCCCAGGACGACGCCGGCCAGCAACTCTCCCAGCACCGCGGGCTGCCCGAACCGCAGGCTCAACCAGCCCGCGCCTTTGGCGGCCGCGATCAGCAGCGTGAGCAACAGAAGGAAATTCAGGAGTTCGTGGTGAGCCGGCATATCCATATTCTTTGGGTCAGCCTGCGAGAAAACCTTCGCGTCCCCCTGTCGGCGCTGCCAGCCCCGGGGGATTTGGTCCTCCGCACCTTCTCCAGATTCTGGCATACTAGGAGGCGAGATGACGGCGCAGCCAGGGCAGCCCGCGCCTCAGGACGATCCAGAGCGGCTTGCCGCCTTCGAGGAGCGCCTGGCCCGCGGGGACCGGGTCGAGGCCGGCGAGTGGATGCCCGCCCAGTACCGCTTCGAGTGCCTGCGGCTGATTCAGATGCACGCCAATTCGGAGATCATGGGAGCGCTTCCCGAGCGCGAGTGGATCCCCCGCGCGCCCACCCTGGCCCGCAAGATGCAGCTGGTGGCCAAGGTGCAGGACGAGGTGGGGCACGGGCAGTTGCTCTACCGGGTGGCGGAGGACCTCGGCAAGCCCCGGCCGCAGATGATCGAAGACCTCCTGGCCGGGCGCAGCAAGTTCCACAACGTCTTCCACTATCCGGCGGAGAGCTGGGCAGACGTGGCGATCATCCAGGTCTTCGTGGACGGGGCGGCGATGCAGACGCAGGGGTCGCTGCGCTCCTGCTCCTACGCCCCCTACGCCCGCGTCCTCAAGCGCATCTGCTATGAGGAGGACTTTCACATCCGCCTGGGGATCGATAACTTCAAGGCGCTGGCCGAGGGCACGCCCCGGCAGCGCGCGATGCTGCAGGATGCCTTGAACCGCTGGTGGACGCCGATCATGCACTTCTTCGGTCCGCACGACACCGTCTCGCCGCACCTGGAGACCATGATGCGCTGGCGGATCAAGGTGAAGACGAACGATGAGTTGCGCCAGCAGTTCCTCCGCCAGTTCGTCCCGTTGATCACCGAGTACGGGGTGCGCCTGCCCGATCCGGGCTTGCGCTGGGACGAGTCCGGGCAGGCCTATGCCTACACCGAGCCGGACTGGGAGGAATTCCAGCGGGTGATCCGGGGGGAGGGGCCCCGGAGTGAGGCGCGCCTGGCGCTGCGCAACGAGGTCTGGCGGCGCCACCGCTGGGTGCACGAGGCCCTGGAGCGGTGGCCGGTCGCGGCCTGAGGGCGGCGGCCGGGGTCTCACCGGTCGACGTCTACGACTACCTGGTGAGGGCCCGCCGCAAGATCCTGTCCCGGGTCGGCCGGCTGACCCTGGCCCAGTACGCCACCACGTTTCCCTTCGGGCGGGGCTCGATTCGGGAGACGCTGGTGCACGTCGTGGACACGGAGTGGTGGTACACCCGGCTGCTGCGGGGGGAGCCGGGGGAGGCCGAACCGTTCCGCCCCCTCAGGGAGGCACCCTTCGCGCCGCTGGCGACGGCCTGGGCGAAACTGGCCACAGAGACGCGGGCGACGCTCCGGGCGGAGGAGGACTGGGGTCGTGCCGTCGAGTCCCGCTGGCGGGGGCGCGTCAAAGTCCACGGGATCCGCACGACCGCCGGCGGCATCGCCACGCAGCTTCTTCTCCACGAGGTGCACCACCGCGCGCAGGTCATGGCGGTGCTCCGGCGCCTGGGGAAACCCGTCCAAAGCGTGGACTACTCGCTGCTCTGCTGGGGGTGGTTCGAGGAGAGGGTGGAGGAGGAGAGCCGTGAAGCTCGCCGCACTCGTGCCTGATGCCGCGCACGTCTTCGCCGTCCTGCGGCAGGACACCAAGGCCGACCCGCACGTGCACGTGGGCGACGTCCACGCCACGGATGCGGAGATGGCGCTGGTGCTGGCGAAGGAGCAGTTCGCCCGCCGCGACCCGTGTGTGAACCTCTGGGTGGTGCCGTATACGGCGATCGAGGCGAACCCCTACGACGACGCCGACATGTTTGATCCCGCCATCGACAAGAGCTACCGCTTCGGCGGATCCTACCGGGAGCAGCAGCGGGTCTACCGCCGCCGGGGAGGATAGGGTGGCCCGCGCCGCCGTCGCCGTCCAGGATCCGGAGGTCCGCCGGGCGCTCGGGGAGCACCTGCTGGCGATCGCCGACGACGAGTTCCTCCTCGGCCACCGGCACGCGGAGTGGACCGGGTTCGGCCCCGACCTCGAATCCGACGTGGCCCTCTCCTCCATCGCGCAGGAGGAGATGGGGCACGCCCGCCTCTTTTACCAGCAGACACTGGCGCTGGCCGGGCGTGGGGCGGAGGAGGTCGACGCGCTCGTCTTCGACCGCGCCCCGGCGGACTTCCGCAACGCCCTGCTGGTGGAACGGCCGAACGGCGACTGGGGATTCTCCATCGCCCGGCTGGTCCTGTACGACCTGGCCGACGAGGTGCGCCTGGAGGCCTGGAGCCGGAGCCCCCTGGAGACGGTGCCCGATCTCGCCCGCACGCTGCAGCGGGAGGAGAAATATCACCGGATGTACGGCGAGGCCTGGCTGAGCCGCTTGGCGCGAGCAACGCCGGAGAGTCACGCCAGGATGCAGACGGCCGTGGACGCGGCCTGGCCGGAGGCGCGCGGGTTCTTCGAGGCGGCGCCGGAAGAGGAACGCCTGCTGGAGGCCGGCGTCCTGCCTGCGGCGGCGGCCGGGGGGGAGGCGCTCTGGCAGGAGCGGGTGGCCGCCCTCTTCGCGCCCTTGGAGATCCGGCTGACCTCCGCGGCGGCGGTCCTGGGGGGGCGCCTCGGGCGCCACTCCTCCGATCTGACCGCGCTGCTGGAAGAGATGACCTCGGTGTGGCGACTCGAGCCGGGCGCGACATGGTAGAGGGGAGCGGGAGCGGAGCGGTGACCGCGACGGTGCAGGGCAGCGGCGGGGTGGTGGTCTCTGAGGCCGAGGTCTGGAAGGCCCTCGAGAAGGTCGAAGATCCCGAACTGCCAATCACCGTCACCGATCTGGGGCTGATCCGGGAGGTCGCCGTCGCGGGTGGCCGCGTGCGCGTCCGCCTCGTCCCGACCTACTCTGCCTGTGCGGCGATCGACGTGATGCGACAGGACATCCGGCTTCGGGTGCTCGCGTTGCCGGGGGTCGAGGAGGTGTCCGTGGAGCTCGCCTTCGACGAACCCTGGACGATGGCGCGGATGTCGGAGCGAGGGCGGGCCGCGCTGGCCGCCTACGGCCTGAGTCTGCCCGGGCGGCGCGCCGCGGAGCCGGTGTCCTGTTCCTACTGCGGATCCACCAACACCACGCTGGAGAATCCCTTCGGCCCGACGCTCTGCCGCGCGATCTACTACTGCCGCGACTGCCGCAACCCGATCGAGCGGTTCAAACCCCCGGCCGAGTGACCCCCGCCGGCAGGCCCCCAGGGCGCGGGCGGCCCGGACGCGGGCCCCGCACGCCGCGCCCACCCCTCTCCGACGAGATCTACCTGAGGCGGCAGCGGGAGATGATCCTGATCACTCAGGGGCGGCGCACCGGTCGGGCGCACCGCGTGGACCTGTGGTTCGTGCACGAGGCCGGCCGCCTCTACCTCATGGCCTACGCGCGCAGGCACGGCCGCGGCACCGACTGGTACCAGAACCTGCGCCACGGGCGGCGCGCGGTCGTTGAGGTCGGCGACCGCCGGTACGAGGCCGCGTGGGAGCGGATCGAGGACCCGGCCGGGATGCTCGTCCAGATCACCGCCCTGTTCACCCTCAAGTATGGGCGGCAGATGGTGGCGTCCTATTACGCCGAGACGAAGCGCCACCCGGTCTGTCTGCGGATCGCTCCGCACCCCTAGACGGCAGGCTCCGGCCCCCTCTCCCTCCGATGCACCGCCTCCCGCCGCGATCCGCCGGCGTCTAAGGAGCCCCCCTTCTGGGCAGAAAGTCTAGTGTCACTAAGAATCCGATTGAGAGGGCCGGCCGGTTTGGAGACCGTGGATCCCGGCGAGCGGGCGGCGATGGCCTGGGGACCGTTCCCCCCACTGCGGGCGCGTCTATTTCTGCTCATCCTCCTGGTGGCTCTTCCAGTGGTGGGCCTGGCCTTCCATTCCGGGCGGCTGTTTGGCCTGGGGGTGGCCACGCTCCTGGCAGTGGCTGGAGCGTGGCTGGCGAGCGATCGTCTGGTCCTCCGGCAGATGCGGTCGTTGATCGACGGGTCGGCGGCGGCCCGCGGGCAGGCGGAGGAGGATCGCCTGGCCAGAGCCGCGGCCGATCGGGCCAATCAGGCCAAGAGTGAGTTTGTCTCCCGGTTGAGCCACGAATTGCGCACACCCCTCAACGCCATCCTCGGGTTTGCGCAGTTGCTGGAGATGGACGCACTCAGCCCCGAGCAGCAGGAACACGTGGTGCAGATCCTCAAAGGCGGGCGGCATCTGCTCGGCCTCATCGGCGAGGCGTTGGACTTTGCCCGCATCGACGCCGGCCGTCTGGCCATCTCGCCGGAACCCGTGGCCGTGAAGGAGCTGCTGCAGGAGAGCGCCGATCTGATCGCGCCGCTCGCCGCCGCGGCAGGCCTTCGGATCGCCGGGGACTGGGCCGCGACCCCTGAGCGCTTCGTGCAGGCCGATCGTCAACGCCTCAAGCAGGTGCTGCTGAACCTGCTCTCCAACGCGGTCAAGTACAACCGGCCGGCGGGGGTGGTGACGCTCGCGTACCGGGACGACGGTCCGGGCCGGCTGCGCATCGCCGTGACCGACACGGGCCCGGGCATCCCCGCGGAACGCGCGGCACGCCTCTTTATGCCTTTTGAACGACTGGGAGCCGAGGCGCGACAGATCGAAGGGACCGGGCTCGGTCTCGCGCTGTCCCGGCGCCTGGTTGACTTAATGGGAGGAGCGCTGGGGGTGGAGTCCATTCCCGGAGAGGGCAGCACCTTCTGGGTGGCGCTGCCCCTCACGGAGGCACCGCTGGACGGGTTCGAGCGGACCGGGGCGGAGCCCCAGGAGCCGGCCGGAGTTCGGCGGCCGACGCGAGTGCGGACCGTGCTCTACGTCGAGGACAACCTCTCCAGTCTCCGGCTCGTCCAGCGTCTCCTGGCCCGACGTCCCGGTATCCGCCTGATGCCGGCCATCCAGGGACGGCTCGCGATGGACCTGGCCCGTGAGCACCGTCCCGATTTGATCGTCCTGGATCTCCATCTGCCGGACATGCCGGGGGAGGAGGTCCTGCGGGCGCTGAAGGAGGATCCGCAGACGCG
>JACQGZ010000325.1 GCA_016199305.1 Armatimonadota bacterium
GACCACGCTCGCCTTCGTCGCTCTGGAGGGCGGGGAACCCGCTTTCTCCTTCTATCAGGACGGGACCGCGGACACGCTCCTTCGGCCCGAGGACCTGCCCGTCGACATCGCCGCGTGTCAGATCCTCCACTTTGGGTCGATCAGCCTGCTCCGCGACCCGACCGCGTCGACGGTCGCCGGCCTTGTCGAACGGCTGCGCGGCGACCCACTGCTCTCGTTCGACCCGAACATCCGGCCCAATCAGGTGGCCGACGCGCCGGCGTTCCGGCGCCTCATCGACCGTTTGCTGCAGGCCGCCGACCTGGTGAAGGTGAGCGCTGCCGACCTGCGCTGGCTGGCTCCCGCCCGTTCCGTCGAGGACGCCGCCGCCGGCATCCTCCAAGGCGGGCCGGCGATGGTCGTCGTGACGCTGGGGGCGGACGGCTGCTATGCGCTCTCGCGCCGTCTCTCCCTGCGTCTGGCCGCACCCAGGATCGATGTGGTCGACACGGTGGGTTCCGGTGATGCCTTCACGGCAGGGTTGCTCGGCCGTCTGGCAGAGCGCGCCGTCATTTCCCGAGAAGGCCTGGATGCGGCGGCGGCGCCGGTGATTGAGGACGTTCTGCGCTTCGCCCTGGCGGCGGCCGCCCTCAACTGCACGCGCCACGGCGCCGACCCGCCCCGGCGGACGGAGGTGGAGCAGCTCCTTGCCCGGTGAGCGCTAACCGGGTGATGAACCCGGCTGCCGAGGGCGCTCCGGATCGCCTTCCCACGTCGCGAACTGATCCAGTTCAGCCCACATCGGCTCGGGGATCGGAAACCTGGCCAGGGCAAGTGTCTCCGCGATACGCTCGGGGCTGCTCACCCCGACGATGGTGGAGGCGATCCGCGCGTCCCGCACGGAGAACTGCAGCGCCGCCGCCGCCAGCGGCACATCGTAACGCCGGCAGACCTCGGCGGCCCCCCGCGCCCGCGCGAGGAGGTCGGGGGGCGCGTTCTGGTAGGCATAGCGGGCAAAAGCGTCCGGTCCCCTCGCCAGGATGCCGCCGCCGTAGGGGGCGGCGTTCAGCACCGCCACGCCCCGTGGGGTCGCGAAGTCGACCAGCGGCTCGGCGGTGCGGTTGAGGAGAGTAAGGCGGTTGTGGGTGATGACCGCCTCGAAGGCGCCGGTCTCCACGTAGCGGATCATCAGGTCGATCGGCCCACCGGCCACACCCAGGTGCTCGATGACACCCTCCTCTTTAAAGCGCTGCAGCACCGCCACCGGCCCGCCCGGTGCCATCGCCTCCTCGAACGTGGTGTGCTCCGGGTCGTGGAGGAAGACGAGCTGCAATCTGTCCAGACCGAGGAGCCGCAGGCTCCGCTCCACGGACCGCCTGACCTGGTCGCCGCAGAAGTCCCCGGTGCGCAGGTTGCGGTCCGCCTTGGTGGACAGCACATAGCCCGAAGGCACGCCCCGGAATTCCTTCAGGACCAGACCGAGGCGGCGTTCGCTCTCCCCGTCGCCATAAGAGGCAGCGGTATCGAGGAAGTTGATCGGGCTGCGAAAGGCCATGCGGAGCGTGACTAGCGCCTGTGCTTCCGGCACGACGTAGCCGAACGTCTCGGGCATACTCCCCAAGGAGGCGCAGCCGATGCAGAGGGGAGTGACGAGGAGGTCGGTCGATCCCAGCGGCCGCCTGGGCAAAGCGTCGCTTCCGCTCAGGTCCATCTTCAGTACTTCAATTTTCGCTGCCTTGGGACTCCTCGCCTATCTGGTCTTGAACGGGATGGCGCTCAGCGCGCGGGGCGGGTCCTTGTGGACCGGTTACCCGTAGAGATTCAGGGGGTGACGGCGGAACACCGGGCCCAGCCGCTTCCGCAGCTGGTCGAACACCTCGAGATCGTACTGCCCGACGAAGGTGATCGCCGTCCCCGGCCGGCCCATCCGCGCCGTGCGCCCCACCCGGTGGATGTAGGTGTCCACATCCTCCGGCATGTCGTAGTTGATCACATGGGAGATCTCCGGCAGGTCCAGCCCGCGCGACGCCCCGTGGGTGGTGATCAGCAGCGGAGTCCGCTTCTCCTCGAATGCCCGCAGCGCCGCCAGCC
>JACQGZ010000330.1 GCA_016199305.1 Armatimonadota bacterium
CTCTCGGATGGTCCCACAGCTGCGCCAGGATGGGATCGGCCCTCGCCGTCAGGGCGAGGTCTCGTCGCACCACAGGCGGCACGTCTAGACTGATGCGCGGGCGCTGCCGGCGAGTACCCATAGGGCATACCATTCATTCTCACCCTCCTGTATGGTACCCGGCCTGCGGGGCCTCGGCCACGGCTGCAGGCGCACTCCGCCAGGGCACCCATAACCGCGCGACTTGGGCACTATACTGATGCTGTGGTGCGGTTCAGCCTGAAGTGGAAGTTCATCCTGGCGTTCGTCGGTCTGACCCTGCTCTTCGCCGGGACCTTCGGGACGCTGGCCGCCTACCGTCTCCGCCGGGCCCTCACCGAGCAGGTGCGCCTGCGCGCTAAGGTCGTCGCCGAGGAGTTTGCGCGGGAGGCCTCCCGCTTCATCGCCACGCCGGAAGGGCAGACGGAGGTGCCGGTGAGCAGCCGGCTGACGCGCCGGCTGGTGGCGGGGACGGTGCTCTACGCGCAGATCGTGCGTGGGGGGACGCTGCGTTTCACGGACGGGCGCGCCGATCTAGTTCCTTCGGTCGGACCGTTGGACCGGCCCTTCCTGCTGGTCGAGCGCACGACGCCGGCGGGCACGCCCTTCCTCGACCTCTTTCGCGCCATCCCCGAGCACACGCTGGACAAGCAGACCTACGTGCGCATCGGGTTTCCGCTGGCGGATGTGTATGCGCGCATCCGTCGTGAGACTTCCTTTATTATCCTGGCCAGCCTGCTGCTCGTGACGGCCGGCACGGTGGCTGCGTTTGTGCTGCAGCGGACGATCCTGGGTCCCGCCGAGCGGATGACCGCCGCGATCCGCCACCTGCAACGTGGCGACTACTCCGCGCGGGTCCGGGCTCGCACGAACGATGAACTCCAGCTGCTCGCCGATGAGTTCAACGCGATGGCCTCGGCGATCGAGTCGCGGGACCGGGAACTGGCCGCGATGAATGAGGCGCTGGCCAAGGCGAACCGGATCAAGGACGACTTCTCCGCGGCGATGAGCCACGAACTGAAGACGCCGCTGCACGCGATCCGGGCCTACGCGCAACTGGTGTTGGAGGGGATCGACGGCCCCGTCACCGCGGCGCAGCGCCGCTCCCTGGAGTCGCTGCTGGCGGCGGGCGATCACCTGCTCCACCTGATCGAAGGGATTCTCCGCTACTCGGCCCTGGAAACCGGGGGCACGGCGCCGATGATGCAGGAGGTGGACGCGGCGGTCGTGGTGGAGCAGGCCCGGCAGAACGTGGCCCACCTGGCGCGGGCGAAGGGGCTGCCGATCGCGACGCGGATCGACGGGGCGGCGGTGCGCGCCGACGAGACGATGCTGCGCCAGATCCTGATCAACCTGCTGCACAACGCGATCAAGTACACGGAGCGGGGCCAGATCTCGGTGACGACCTCGGCGCAGAACGGGCAGGTGCTGTTCGCGATCGCCGACACGGGCCCGGGCATCCCTGCGGAGGACGCCGGGGAGGTCTTCGAACCCTTCCGGCGGGCCGGGGACGCCGCGCGCCGCGAGATCGACGGCATCGGGCTGGGGCTGGCCGTCGCCCGCCGCTACGTCGAACTCCACGGCGGACGCATCTGGTTCGAGAGCGCCGCGGGAGGCGGCACGACCTTCTGCTTCACGCTGCCGCGGGGCCGCAGCGAGGGCGGCGGAGACGGAGGCGAGGCGTGAAGATCCTGGTCGTCGAAGACGACGCCCGCTCCCGGGACCTGCTGGCCCGCTATCTGGGCGCGAAGGGGCACGCGGTGGCGACGGCGGAGGACGGCCCCCGCGCGCTGGAGTCCATGGTGGCGGCGGAACCCGACCTGATCCTGCTGGACGTGAACCTGCCCGTGATGGACGGCTGGGGCGTGCTGGAAGCGGTGCGCCGCTTCAGCCAGGTGCCGGTGATCATGGTGACGGTGCGGGATGCCTCGCAGGATAAGGTGGCCGGGCTGCACCTGGGCGCCGACGACTACGTCACGAAGCCCTTCGACCTGCGCGAACTGGAAGCCCGCATCGAGGCGGTGGTGCGGCGCTACCAGACGGCGCCGTCCGACGTGCTCCGCGTCGGCGAGGTGGTGCTGGACAACGAGCGCAAGGAGGTGCGGGTCCGCGGACAGGACGTGGCGCTGTCGCCCCGCGAGTTTGAACTGCTGCGGCTGCTGGCCTCCCGGCCGGGCAAGGCCTTCTCCAGCGAGGAGATCGTGGCGGCGGTCTGGCCGGACCGGGACGCGGCCGCCGCGGAGGACGTGAAGAAGTACATCCACCTGCTGCGGGCCAAGATCGAGCGCGACCCGTCCAGCCCGCGCCTCATCGTCACCGTCCGGGGGTTCGGCTACCGGCTGTCGCCGCCGGCCTCGTAGCGAGGCGGGCCCCGGCCGTCCGGCTGCCCGGCGCGACCGGTGTCAGGGCGCGGTCAGCGGTCCGTCCTTCGTCCAGTCGAGCGGGTTCACCCTCACCCCGTTCACCCTCATCCCCCAGTGCAGGTGCGGACCGGTGCTCAGTCCCGTCGAGCCCACGCGGCCTACGATCTGTCCCCGCGCCACGCGCGCGCCGCGGCGCACTGAGATCGCCGAGAGATGCTGGTAGGTCGTGAAGATCCCCGCCCCGTGATCCACCATCACGATGTTCCCGCTGAGGGGGAGCCGCTCGGCGAGGGTGACGACGCCGCTCTGCGCCGCGCGCACGGGCGTCCCCGTGGCGGCGCGGAAATCGACCCCGAGATGGTAGCCTTGGGGGATGCCGTTGTAGACGCTGCGCACGCCGTAGTTCGAGGTCAGGGAGCCGTCGACCGGCAGCCGGAACGGTCCCCGCCACTGCGGCGTGGGGATCGGCGCGGCGGTGGCCTGTGCAACCTTGCGGCGCTCGATGGCCGCGAGTTTGGGATCGAGCAGTGTTGGCGGCACCGAGAGGCGCCGCGTCCCGAATCTGCCGGCGCGGATCCGCACCTGTCGTGTCCGTCTCTGGACCCCGTCCGCACCCTGCGCCTCCACTCGGATCGTCACCAGGCCGGGCGCGGTCAGGGGGCTCGTGCCGACGAAGGCCTGGTAGCCGCCGGCGACGGGATGCAGCCGGAGGGCCGCGGATCCCACCAGGAGCCTGATCGTCGCGGTTGGCGCGGATCCCGTCCGGATGCGCACGCGGATCGTCTGGCCCTGCATGAGCGTCTGAGGTGCAACGTCCAGCGACCAGGGCAGCCCTTCCGCCCCAACCGCGGGGGGCAGCGCCACGAGCGCCGTCTGCGCGAGAAGGAGGATGAAACGGCGACGGTTCGCTCCGATCATTCGAGAGATGCTTCTCGTCCGGCGCGCGACCTCCTGGGATTCACGGAGGGAAGCGCGGCGGTCCCCAAGAACGTACCCTCAACCCGCACAAAGGGGAGAGGCCCATGAAATCCATGACCGGTCGTCCGTGGGGCATGATCCTACTGGGTGTGTATCTGGTGCTCGTCGGAGTAGCCTCTTTATTCGGGGTCGTCATTCCATCCGTCCTGATGGGTATCCTGGCGCTCGTCGCCGGCATTCTGCTGCTGCTCCCCTTGGTCAAGATGTAGGGGAGCCCGAGGATCGATCGTGCCGGCCTTCTGCGCCGCCTACATCGCCGGCACCGACGCCAACCGGACGGTCAAAGATGAGCTGACCGCGGTCATCACTCGCCATTCCGCGCGCAAGCGGATTTCGGTCACGGACCTGATCAACCCGCGGCAGGCCTTCTTCGACCGGACCCATCCGGAGATCCAGCCCTCCCCGGAGCGCACACAACAGATGATGGCGGGGACCGGCTTCCACGAGGCCTTCGGCCGGGCGGTCTCCACCGAGGAATTCGTCGAGCAGCTGGTCGAGTTCAACGAGATCGTCGGCAAGATCGACATCTACGAGGAGCTGCCGGTCGAACTGAAGACCACCGGCTCGATTCCGTCCGACCCGGTGGGCTGGCGCCCCTCCCACGTGGAGCAGCTCGGCATGTACTGCGCCATGGTCGACCGGCCGGGCGGCTTCCTGTTGTACTACAAGCGGTCCGAGTGGGGGCAGCCGCCGGATCTGAAGGCCTTCGATCTGGAGTTTGCCGACCTGCCGGGGATCACCGCCGAGATGGTGCGACGGCGCGATCTCTTCAAAGAGGCGCTCGATACCGGCAACCCCGACCGGCTGCCCCGGTGCGAGTGGTTCGACCGCCACTGTGACTTCAGCGCGTTCTGCGGCTGCGCCCGGGCGGCGCCGTTAGAGCGGATGGTGGGACCGGGCACCGTGCGGGCGCGCGAGAACCCCGTCCTGGCCCGGCGGGTGATGGCGAGCATCGGCACCTCCACCGGCCCGCCCCGGGTGACCCTCGGCCTCAACGACCTGGTCTTCCCGCGGAAGGCGGCATTCCGGCGCGCCGGGGACGGAGAGGAAGCGGAAGCCAGCCCTCAGGAGAGGATGTCCTCGCTGCAGCGGCAGGGGTTCGCAGAGGCGCTCAACGACGCGCTCTGGTACGGGTTCCCCGGCGACTTCAAGCGGATCCGGGTGCCCTTCGGCTCCATCCGGGCCTCCATCATGCAGTTTCGCGGCATCCCCACGCTGCTGCGGACCAACCGCGGGGCGAAGGAGATGGTCGAGCGGAAGCGCCTGGCCGACGAGTTTCCCCACTACATCGACCGGCTCGCCTTCGAGTGCGCCGTCGCCGACAGCCCGCGCGGCCGGCTGATTGTGTACTATGCCGTGCTGCGCGAGGACAAGTTCATGGTCTACGATCTCTGGTTCAAAGATCTCCCGGCCATTCGCGCCGAGATGCAGCGGCGCTTGGACCTGCTCGAGCGCGGCGCCCCGCCCCACGACCTGCCGGCCTGCCAGCCCGCGTGGATGGAGAAGTACTGTCAGTTTGCGTCGACGGGGTGCCGCTGCGCCGAGGGGTAAGAGGATCTGCCGGACGCCAGCTGCAGCATGAACATGTAGGGGACAGGAACGAGGCGCCGGTTCACCGGATCGGCGCTCAAGGCAAACCCCTCCAGCGTGAAAGCCCCCAGGAGTGGCTGGCTGTCGTCGTTCCCGATGACACAGAGCGTCGGCAGGATCTCCCCGTCGAGGCGCATCATGACAATCGCCATCTCACGTTCGATCACCCGCCCGTCGGCCAGGAGAAACTGACGTTTGCCTCGCGGCACCACCCCCAGGGCCTGCAGGACGGAACGAGGGATCCAGGCGTAGGCGGCGCCGGTGTCAACAACCGCTTCCAACGCCACGAATGGCCCGGACTCGGCGGCAGCGATTTCGATCGTGTGGAAGAAGGTCCCCATCGCCTCCCATCATATCGCAGGCCGGGCTCGATCTTTCCAGGGGGCCCAATGCGTCATTCCTTTGCGCGGGGTTTGTGAAAGTTTCACAGTGCCGGCGCATCCTGGGCGAGGAGGAACGCCAAGGAGACGGATCCGGATGTCGTGGAGTTCCCGATGGCGCCGGCTGCTGGGTGTCGCCGGCGTGGTCATCCTGACGGCCGGGGGCGGGGCGCTCCACCCCGCCGTGGCGCTCGGCGCCCAGGGGGATGCGGTCATCCTGGCCATGGGGACCTTCGTCGGTACTGACTCCGTTCACCGGGGCGAAGGCAAGGCGCTGCTGATCCGGCTGGCCGACGGCCGCCGTTTCGTCCGGTTCGAGGACTTCAGGGTGACCAACGGACCCGACCTCTACGTCTACCTGTCGGGCCACCGCGCTCCGCGCAATCGGGCCCAACTGCATGAGGGGGCCGCCTTCGAGGTCGCTCGGCTCAAGGGCAACGTCGGGAACCAGAACTACGAACTGCCGGCCGACCTGGACCTCACGAAGTTCCGGTCCGCGGTGATCTACTGCAAGCGATTCAGTGTGCTGTTCAGCACCGCGGAGTTGATCTTCCGCCCATAGCCCTCCCGCTGCCCTGCGGCGGTCCAGCCTTCCTCAGAACCGGCGCCGGTGTTGTAGAATCCAGACGACACCATGCCGCCGTTCATCGTCGGCGGGTATGACATCTGCATGAGCACACCCGACCGCGACCGGCTCTTTCGCACCGCCGCCAGGCAGGCAGGGCACTTCACCGTCGCGCAGGCCCAGGAGTGCGGGTTCGACCGCGCGCAGCTCAGAGGGCCCGAGAAGGCGGGCACCTTCGCGCGGGTCTACCCCGGGGTCTACCGGCTGGTCCGCTACCCATCGCCTTCGTACGGCGAGGTGATGGCCGCGTGGCTGGCGGCGGGGGCAGACGAGGCCGTCGTTTCCCACGAGACGGCGCTGCGGCTGCACGGGTTGTCGCGCCGCCCCGGCCGGGAGATCCATCTGACCATCGCCCGGGGCGCGGAGCGCAGCGGGGAGGCGGTCCTGCGGTCGGTGAAACTCCATCGGGCCAGGCGCCGCTGGCGCCCCGAGGAAGTCGTGCGGTGGGAGGGGATGGCGCTCACCGCGCCGGCGAGGACGATCGCCGACGCGGCGGAGACCGGGCTGGCCGCCGAAGAGATTCTCGCCGCGATTCGCGCCGCGCTGGAGGGCGGCCTGGCCACCCGGAAGGAACTGACCTCAGCCCTGCGCGGCCGGAGTGAGAAGGTTATGAACCTCCTCCGGCGTGGGATCAGGCAGATGTCGACAGGAAAGGCTTCCCGCGAGTCATGAGGCGGCGCTCCGCAGTCTTGCTCATGCTGTCCGCGCTTCTGCTGAGCGCCCCGGGCTTCGCGGCGGGCACGGCGGAGACCCGACGGCAGGCGCAGGCCGCGCCGGCGCTGCCGGAGGTCCGGCTGCAGCGGGTGGTCTCGGGCCTGGCGAATCCCGTCTTTGTGACGCACGCCGGCGACCGCTCGGGCCGGCTCTTCGTCGTCGAACAGGCGGGCGTGATCCGGATCATCCGCAACGGCCGGCTGCTGACGCGCCCGTTCCTGGATATCAACGCGCGCGTCATTTCCGGCGGCGAGATGGGGCTGCTGAGCGTCGCCTTCCATCCAAAATACGCCTCCAACGGCCGGTTTTTCGTCAACTACACCGCGGACGGCGAGCGCTTGCGCACGGTCATCGCGGAGTACCGCGTCTCCGCCGCCGACCCCAATGTGGCCGACCGCACCGAGCGCGTCATCCTGGAGATCGGCCAGCCCTACCGGAACCACAACGGCGGCCTCAACCTCTTCGGGCCGGACGGCATGCTCTACATCGGCATGGGGGACGGAGGCTCGGGGGGCGATCCGCACAACAACGGGCAGCGGCTGGAGTCCCTGCTGGGCAAACTGCTGCGCCTCGACATCGACGGCGGCACGCCTTACCGCGTGCCCTCGGACAATCCGTTCGTGGGCCGCGCCGGCGCCCGGGGCGAGATTTGGGCCTACGGGCTGCGCAACCCCTGGCGGTTCTCGTTCGATCGCGGCAGCGGCCGCCTCTTCCTCGCCGACGTGGGACAGAACGCCTGGGAGGAGATCGACCTGATCGAGCGGGGGGGCAACTACGGCTGGCGGATCATGGAGGGGGCGCACTGCTTCCGGCCCCAGACCAATTGCGACCGCAGCGGCCTGACCCTGCCCGTCGCCGAATACGGCCGCGAAGGCGGCTGTTCGGTGACCGGCGGATATGTCTACCGGGGCAGCCGCATCCGGGACCTCGTGGGACGCTACCTGTTCGCCGACTACTGCAGCGGTCAGCTGTGGGCGCTGACCGAAACCACTTCGGGCCGGTGGACGATGAGCGAGCTGCTCGCCACCGCGCTGCGGGTGAGCTCGTTCGGCGAAGACCAGGACGGCGAACTCTACGTCGTGGACCACCAGGGCGGGATCTACCGGATCGTCCCTCGATGAGCCGAAGGGCGTCGCGCCTTGCCTGAGCGGGTCCTCCCCACCGGGACCGTCAGCTTCCTCCTTACGGACATCGAAGGCTCGACCGACCCGCTCCAGCGGCTGGGCGACCAGGCCTACGGCGAGGTGCTGGCCCGCCACCAGATCGTCCTCCGCCGGGCGTTCCAGCAGGAGCAGGGGACCGAGGTCGACACCCAGGGCGACGCCTTCTTCTTCGCCTTCCCCCGGGCTGGCAATGCCGTCGCTGCGGCCGCGGCGGCCCAGCGGGGCCTCGCCGTGGAGCGGTGGCCCGACGGGCTGACGCTGCGCGTGCGCATGGGGACTGCCCGTGGGGAACCGGCGGGAGACCTTTCTCAGCTACTACGGGCCGCTGAGCCTGATCCTGCTCCTGGTCATCTGGGGCTCCGGCCTCGTCGTCGGCTTCGCCCTGATCCACTGGGGCATCGGGTCATCGTTCGTTACGAACCCTACGTCAACGCGCTGTCCTCCCGTCTCCCGATGCCGCTGCCGTCGTGGCTGCCGGTGCCGGGCGCCCGAAGGGACAACTGGGAGCGACCCCGCTGGCACTAGACGGGCTCCGGCTAATCAGTCGTACGGAATACGGCCCCGTGGGGTCGGGGCAGGTCGTCGTCCACCGTGGGTATGCGTACCTGGCGCCGATGAAGGAGGTCGGCACGACGATCGTGGACGTCCGCCGGCCTGCCTCACCCCGGGTCGTGGCCCAACTCCCGGTCCCGGCGAACACCCACGCTCACAAGGTGCAGGTCGCCGGCGACCTCATGGTAGTGAACCACGAGCGCCTGCCCGGCTCCGCGGGCGCAGACTTCAGCGCCGGAGTCGCGGTCTACGACATCGGCGATCCGGCCAACCCGCGGCTACTCAGCTTCTTC
>JACQGZ010000335.1 GCA_016199305.1 Armatimonadota bacterium
ATGGACGACGTCATCTACGAAGAGTTCAAAGGCACCGGCAACATGGAGCTTCACCTCAACCGCAAGCTGCAAGAACGCCGCACCTTCCCGGCGATCGACATCAAGGCCTCCGGGACGCGGCGTGAGGAGCAGCTCCTGACCGATGAAGAGCTCCGCAAGGTCTGGGTGCTGCGCAAGAGCCTGGAGCAACTGGACACGGTGGCCATGACCGAGCTCATCCTGGACCGGTTGCGCCGGACCCAGAACAACGCAGGGTTCCTGCGCTCCATCGTCAAGAGCGCCGAAGAGGACGCTGTCGGCTCGTAAAGCCTCGAAATTCGAAGAACGAGCGCGCGCGGCCACGTCTGGGTGAGATTGACGTCGTTTCTCCGAACGGCTGTTCGCGGCGCGAATTTCCTGGGAAAAACCGGCGGATTTCCGGAGGATTGAGCCCCCCTCCTGTCGAAAATCATCCCTCGGGAGAGGTACGTCCTTCGATTCAGCAGCGCTCGACGCCATCGCAATAGCGGCTTTTAGGACCACTGAGACCTGGACGGAGCATGCGATCCCGCGCCACCGGTTTTAGCGTTCTGACAGCGGCAGTGCTCTTTGCTGTCCTGCCGCCGCCGTCCTTCACAGCCCCCCCGGCAGCGAGCGCGGGTCCCTTTGTCGACACCACCCCCGCCCGGTCGCCAGCGCTTGCGGCCATGAGCACCAGGCAGGCCCTGGTCGGCGGGCTGACGGCCGTCGTCCCGCCGACGACCGTCATGTCGTCCACCTCCTCGGCCAGCACCGTCCGCCCGGCCCCGCCCCTCGCTCAGGCGCCCCGCTCGATGCCGCTCGAGGCGCGCAGCATTCTGCGCCGGCAAACGGCGGGGGCGGGGACCCCAGCCGCGACGACCAAGACCTCGGCGAAGACGACTGCATCCTCGCAAGTGGTGGCGGCGCGCGACGGCCGTTACCGCGTCGCCAGCGGCGACACGCTGTGGACCATCGCCCGCCGCTTCGGGGTGAGCGTGGACGCGATCGCCGTGGCGAGCGGGCTGGCCTCACCGCACACCTTGCGCATCGGCCAGGTGTTGGTCCTTCCCTCCGGCGCACAGACAGGGACGGCCGCGGCGCCGGCGCGCGCGCGCAGCGCAGCCGCGTCATCGGGGAGATCGGTCTCCGTCCCCTATCGCGTGCAGAGCGGCGACACTCTGTATGCCGTCGCCCGCCGCTACGGCGTCACCGTCGGCGCCATTGTCGCCGCCAACGGGCTCCCCTCGGCCCACCGGCTGCAGATCGGGCAGCGCCTGACGGTGCCGGCCGCCTCAGGTGGAGGCACGGCGCCTTCGGCCGATCTGAGCGACACTCGCGCCGCCCCCGCCCTGTCCGCCACCGTGAGGGGGTTCATCTGGCCGGCCCGCGGCCTGCTGACCTCCCGGTACGGATGGCGCCATCGCCGGCATCACGACGGGATCGATCTGGCCGCGCCGCGGGGGGCGCCGATTTACGCGGCCCGCGACGGCCGGGTGGTCTTCGCCGGGTGGTACTACGGGTACGGGCGGACGGTCATTCTCAGCCACGGCGACGGGATGACAACCCTCTATGGCCATGCCTCCACCCTGCTCGTGCGCACCGGCGAGACCGTGCGCCGGGGCGACGTGATCGCCCGCGTGGGCTGCAGCGGCCAGTGCACCGGCTTCCACGTGCACTTCGAGGTGCGGGTCAACGGCCGGGCGGTCAACCCGCTGCGCTACCTGAACTAGGTCACGCGCTCGGCGCCCGCTCACGATCTGTGCTATAATGCCTCGGATTTTGCTGGGCCCATCACCTGATCCCAGGGTCAGTGCGGAGCGCGTGCCATGAAGAAGAACATTCATCCCGCCTATTACCAGGCGACCGTCACCTGCTCGTGTGGGGCGACGTTCGTCACCGGCAGCACGAAAGAGGCGATCCGCGTGGAGATCTGCTCCCGCTGCCACCCCTTCTACACGGGGCAGCGCAAGTTTGTCGATGCCGAGGGCCGCGTGCAGAAGTTCGCGCGGAAGTACGGCCTGAAGGTCTAATCGTCACGGCGGTGCGAGCCAGGGAACGGCAGAGCGGCGACTCTGCCGTTCTTCGTTTTCACCCTTTCTGCCTCCGCGGCTGAGCGAGGCCGGCGATGGAACCGGGGACGCTGGAAGTCATCGCCGGGCCCATGTTCAGTGGCAAGAGCGAGGAGCTCATCCGCCGCGTCCGCCGGGCGCAGATCGCCCGCCAGTCCGTGCAGGTCTTCTCCCACGCCCTCGATACGCGCTACGGCAACGATCAGATCCGCTCGCACGACGGAGAAAGCCTGGCGGCGATCCCCGTCGCCGGCAGCGCCGACCTGGAGCGGCGGGTCGCCCCCGCCGCCGCCGTGGTCGCCGTCGATGAGGTGCAGTTCATGGACGGTGGGATCGCCCAGGTGGCGGAGCGCCTGGTGGCCCGGGGCGTGCGCGTGATCCTCGCCGGCCTGGACACCGATTTCCGCGGTGAACCCTTCGGTCCGATGCCGGAGCTGTTGGCCCGGGCGGATGCGATCCACAAACTGGAGGCGGTGTGCGTGATCTGCGGCCGCCCCGCGCACCGGACGCAGCGCCTGGTGGAGGGGCA
>JACQGZ010000339.1 GCA_016199305.1 Armatimonadota bacterium
ACCACTCCGCCGCAGGCGGCCGCCAGATCCCGGGAGATGGGAAGATCCAACCCCGGATGAAACGGCAGGATCACGATCCGCGCGCCCAGCCTGGCGGCCGCGCGGCTTAGCGCGCCGGCGAGCGGCTTCAGGAAAGCATCCCCGCCCCAGGGCCGCACCGCCACCCCCAGGAGCGGCTGGCCAGCGATCCCCAGGCGCGCGAGGATCCAGTCGGCTCGGTCATCAGGAGCCGCTTCGAGCACCACGGCCGGGTCGGCGGAGAGGAGTGGGACGGCCCGGGGGACCAGGGCGCGGACGAGGGCGGCAGAGTCCGCATCCCGCACGGTGACGGCGTCGAGGCGGCCGAGGACCCCGCGCGCCAGGGCGCGGATGGCCAGGCGGCGGAGCGGACCGATCCCCGCCGCGTAGATCATGGACCGCGGCACGAGGGACACGGCCAGTCGCAGCACCCCCAGATAGTAGAAGGCGCTGCGGGCGCTGGTGACATCCTGCAGCAGCGAGCCGCCGCCCGAGATGAAGAGGCGGGCGCGGCGCATCGCCCGCACAACGGCCGCCACATCGGTCCGGCCTACCGCCTCCACGCCGTGGGTTGCGACCGTCGCCTCGCGATCGCCCGAGAGCACGGTCAGCGGCACGCCGCCGAGACGGACCCGCAGGCTCCGCGCCATCCCGGCCAGCACCGCCTCGTCTCCGATGTTGCCGAATCCGTAGAACCCTGAAATGAGGATGCCGGTCCGGCCGCCCCCGCCCACCTCAGTCGACGGCAGGAGGAGGCGCGGCGCGCACCGTGGCCTCTTCGGCCGCTCCAGGCGCGGGCTCCGGCCGCCACCGCCGGATGAGCCACGTGAGGACCGCGACGGGGACCACACCGAGGACGGTGCCGATGATCAGCGCGTACAGCGTCCGCAGCAGCACGATCACCAGCGGCGTGTGGATGTGCGAGAAGGAGTTGATCAGACCGGCCTGGCCCACCGCGCCGATCACCGCCAGCGGCACCACCCAGGCGCGCAGCCGCAGAGCCGCCGCGGCACCTGCCAGCATCAACGCGGGATGGCCGATGAGAAACTCCTTGGTACGGGGGCGGGCGACAAGCAGATCCTCCAGCAGGTCCCGCGCGCGCGCCTCCACCCCAAAGAGCGGCAGCCCGACGTTGCCGCTGCGCCCCAGCAGCATCACCGCAGCGACCGCCGCCACGACGGCCAGGACCGCCACCTGGAGGCGCAGGGGCCGCTCCAGCCAGTGCCAGATCTCGCGCGCCGTCGAGCGCAGATCGGCCTCGGGGCGCACCGAGAAGACGAGCAGGAAGGCCGCCAGCACCGGCGGGAGGATGTGCGCCACCTTCACCCCGACGAAGGTGTGCACCGCCAGCATGAACGGCCAGGAGGTCAGCAGGGCCGCCACCAACACGCCGGCCGCCGTCGAAATCGCCGCAGCCTGCCAGAGCGTCAGGACGCTGTGGCCCAACACGCGACGTCCCGCCGGGATGCCTTCCCGCGCAGCTGCGGTCAGCGACCGGGAGACGGCCAGGGTCGCGCCCGCGACTGCCACCCCCAGGGCGAGCAGCTTCAGCCAGAGCAGCCAGAGGTCCCCGCCGGGGCGCAGCGCCGCCAGCGCGCTGGCCAGACCCCCGCCGGCGACGAGTCCCAGGAGCCCAGCGGTGCCCACGCGGATGCCGGAGGCGGCGGCGAGATCGGCGATTGCGGCGGCCCCCAGCGCCAGCGCGCCGGCCACGACCAGCGCGAGCAGCGGCGCCGGCGGGAGGAGGTCGGGGATGGGCTCCGCGCGACCCGGACGGAACCCGTTGGCCACCAGCCTTTGCGTGATGTTTGCGACGAGAGTGAGGTTGGCCTCGATCGCATCCACGCCCCCCGGGGTGTTGGCCATCGGCCGGACGTAGAGCAGCCGGATGGATCGCTCCTGCGGCGCGCGTAGGAACTTGTCCACGATCGCGGCCGGCGGCAGGACCGCCAGCTCCTCCGGCGTCAGGCTGAAGAGGCGGAGGACCTGCGGACGCATCTTCGCCGTCAAGGCGTCCTCACCGCGCTGCTTTCGCCGGGCGGTGAAGGCCTCGATCCGCCCAACGCGGTAGTCCAGCGCGCTCAGGCCGCGGGCCGCCTCCTCGATGAGACGCTCGAAGCCCAGCACATCGGCGCCCTCGAAGACGACGGTCTGCCCGCGCCCGACCGTGCGGAAGGCGTCGATCTTGCGCGCGATCGACTCCTCCGTGAGCCCGCGATAGTTGCGGGGGCGCAAGACCAGGTGAAAGGCCGACTCCCGCACCGCCACTGCCAGGAGCGGGTCGAAGCCCAGGCCGATGTCCTCCACATCGTCAACGAACCCGAGAACCTCCAGAACCTCTCCCAGCCTTCGCACGCGCGACGCGCCCAGGAGGCGCCGGAACCCGTCCTCCACCCAGTCGCGCATGACCGGATGCGCCAGCACGTACACCGCCTCGGGCCGCACCGCACCTCCCGCCACCAGACTGCGGAAGGGCTCGCCCAGCGCACCGGCGCGCACCTCCGCCAGCGCCTCGCCGCCCGAGCGATAGGCCGCCAGCCCGTCCTCGGCCAGCGTCTCCAGCGTGTGCTCGTAGAGCGCCACCGAGGTCGCCCCGCGGGCATGCAGATCGGCGAGGAGATCGCCCGGCCGGCGCCCCTCGCGGATGGCCAGTTCCCGCCACGCCGCTCCATCGAGAATGACTTCGACGGTGCGCGAGCGCGCCTCGATCCGCCAGCGCAGGCCGAGGATCGCCGCGGCGGCGGCCAGCCCGAGGAGGATCACCGCGGCCAGCAGGCGGTCGCGTCGCGTCACGGCTGGTCGACCCGCACCATCATCGTCGCCTGCCCGCCTTCCACGGCCACGGACGCGATCCGCGCCGGCAGCGGCAACCCCTCCAGGTTGACGAGGGGATTAAAACTGGCCACCAGCAACGCGCCGACCTCGCGGGGGATCTCCACGCCGCTGACGGTGAGTTCCTGGACGTGCAGATCCAGCGTGCGAGGGGAGGCGATGACCAGACGGCCCACCAGACGGGCGCGCAGCTCGAGTTCGCTGACGCGCACATCCCCCTCAATGGTGATGACGCCGCCTTCGAGGGCCACGGTGGCGCGCTGCATGCCCTTGCTGTCTGACAGATAGCGTTCCAGGTTCTCCCGCGTCAGGGTCACCTCGCCCTCGCCGCCGCCTACGGACGCGAGCACCAGAGTATTCTCTCGAAAGAGGCGGCCCAGGTCCACGCGCGTCTCGCGGAGGCGGAGGAAGAGCCGCTCCACCGGCAGCTGATTGATGACCGCGTCCCGCGCCTCCACCTCCAGCACCGTGAACGAACCGGCCAGCAGCCGCCAGGGCGCGCCCTGGACGCGCACGTTGACGCGGCCGCCACCCAGGTCGTCGCGGACGGCGGCCTCCAGCCTGGAGGAGAGGACGGCCGGTACCACAAACGCCACCGCGACGACGCCGGCGGCGATGATCGCCAGCAGCCAGGTGGCCAGCCGGGGGCGGGTCCGGGTACGCGACACGGCCTACGCCTGCGTCGCCGCCGCGCTGCGGAGGTAGGCGTCGGTGAAGCGGTCGAGGTCGCCGTCCAGCACACCCTGGGCGTTCCCCACCTCCACGCCGGTGCGGTGGTCCTTCACCATCTGATAGGGGTGGAGGACGTAGGAGCGGATCTGATTGCCCCAGGCTGCATCCTTGTGCGCCCCCCGCAGGACCGAGAGCGCCTCCCGCTGCCGCTCCTCTTCGAGTTCCAGCAGGCGCGCCCGCAGGATGCGCAGGGCGGTGAGTTTGTTGGCGTGCTGGCTGCGCTCGTTCTGGCACTGCACCGCGACGCCGGTGGGCAGGTGAGTGATGCGGACGGCGGTCTCGACCTTGTTGACGTTCTGCCCGCCGGCCCCGCCGGCCCGGTAGGTCTCGATGCGCAGGTCCTCGTCGCGCAGGGTGACCTCCACCTCTTCCGCTTCGGGGATCACATCGACCTGCGCGAAGGAGGTGTGGCGGCGCCGCGAGGCGTCGAACGGGGAGATGCGCACGAGCCGGTGGACGCCGCGCTCGCCGCGCAGGTAACCGTAGGCGTTGGGACCCTGCACGATCACCGTGACGCTCTTCAGGCCGGCTTCCTCCCCCGGCGAGAGGTCGGCGATCTCGGTGGCGAAGCCGCGTCCCTCCGCCCAGCGCAGGTACATGCGCAGCAGCATCTCCGTCCAGTCCGCCGCCTCGGTCCCTCCCGCGCCGGCGTGAATGGCCACAATGGCGTTGGCGGCATCGTGCGGCTCACGCAGCAGCGCCGCCACTTCCAGCCGTTGCAAATCGTCCAGGACCGCCTGGGCCTCCGCCGCCAGTTCCTGCGCACCGATCCCCCCGGGCTGCTCCTCCGCCAGGGCCAGCAGGACGGTGAGGTCTTCCAGCCGGCGGCCGGCGCGCTCGACCTCCTCCATCTCGCTCTGGATGGCGCTCAACTCACGCCCCAGCCGGCGCGCGTCTTCTGGATTGTCCCACAGGGTGGGCCGCTGCAGCGCCTGTTCCAGTTCGGCGATGCGGCGGCGTTTGCCGTCCAGGTCAAAGATGGCCCCGGATGGCCGCGAGTTTGCGCTGGCTGAGGTCGATGGCGGACTTCAGTTCGTCAAGGGTCATTTCTGCCGCTCCCACATTAGGCGATAATACGCCAATCCAAATCATTATAAGTCGAAAGGGCGCAGGCGCGAGGCTCGGCGGAGCCTCAACGGCGTTCATGCCAGGCCAGCCAATGAGATCCTCAGCGTAACACCGTGACCATGCCGAGAATCACCAGCCCGGCAGCCCGAGGTAGGGCCAGGCCCAGGGCGTCCCCCGTGAAAAGGCGGATCATGCTGAAAGCTGCACCGACGAGCAGGGACCAGATCAGGACCTCAGAGGATCCGCCCGAGGACACCACGAGGGGCACCAGGGTGGAGATGAGCATCGCCGCCGCGGGCCCGCGCCAGGCCTCAGCCGCGGAAAAGACGGCGCCGCGGAGCCATCCCTCCCAGGCCAGGGCGCCCAGCAGGAGTGCTGCGCCCCCGGCGACCCAACCGCCCGTCGGGGGCGCACCGCGCAGGAAGAACCCGTATCGTGCGTAAGCCGCCACCATGACCGTGCTCAGGACCGCCACGACGGCTACTCCCAGGAGCGCAGACAGCCAGGCGCGGCGCGGGCGAAACGCCATCCCTCGCCACCCTCCGGCAGCAGCCCGGGCCACGATGAGGACCACCGCCGGAAGTATCCACCTGGCGACAAAGGGGACCACAGGCAGGAGGATCGGCTGCACGCCCATGAGGACTCCGGGCCACATCAGCGTCGCAATCAGACGCCGGAAGGCGGGCTCCCCCCACCAGGCGCGCACCGCACCCGCCGCGGGCGGCACGCTCAGCAGCGCGAGCACGGCCAGCGCCAGCGGCCCAACCAGCCACCCGCCGCGGAGGTACGGCGTGGAGACGGCGGCGGGAATCTCGGTAACGAGCATGCCCTTCTCGCCCAACGGCAGGCGCGCCAGCACCCGGCCGCGGGGGTCGACAATCATGGAGATGCCGGTGTTGGCCGCGCGGGCCACGGGCCGTCCGGTTTCTACCGCCCGCAGCGGCGTGTAGACCGCGTGCTGCAGCGGTCCCGCCGACGTGCCGAACCAGCCGTCATTGGTCAGGATGGCCAGGGGCCCGGCGTCCGCCCGGGTCTCCCTGCGCGCGATCTCGGCGAAGGCGGATTCATAGCAGATCGCGATGCCGATGGATCCGGACCGCGTCGCGACCGGCTCGCCGCTTGCTCCCGGGGTCACCCCGGCCTCGCCGAAGGGCACCAGGCGTCGTTTGCCGTAGGTCCCGCGCACCTGCCCGTCCTGCAGCACCACCGCGGTGTTGCGGACCCCGTCGGCGCTCGCCTCGAA
>JACQGZ010000343.1 GCA_016199305.1 Armatimonadota bacterium
CACCACGAGACCCAGCACGGCGTCGCGGAGGCCCACGACCACGATGCCCAGATGACCGATCCGCGCATGGCCCGCTTCATGGAGGCGGACATGCGGCGGCGCTTTCGCTGGTCCCTCGTCCTTACCATCCCGGCGGTGCTGTACTCCCCCCTGGGGGCCAACCTGCTGCGGCTGCGCCTGCCCGAGCCGATCCCGGCCAGCTGGATGCTCTTCCTCCTCACCACCCCGGTGGTCTTCTGGAGCGGTTCCATCTTCATTACCGGCGCCTATCGCTCGCTGCGGCGGCGCGTCCTGAACATGTCGGTGCTCATCAGCGTCGGCGTCCTCGCCGCCTACCTCTTCAGCGTCGCCATCACGCTGCTGAATGCCGGCGAGACCTTCTACGAGGCCGCGGCGATGCTGGTGACCTTCGTCCTGTTCGGCCATTGGATGGAGATGCGCTCCCGCCGCGGCACCTCCGACGCGCTGCAGGCCCTCTTCAACCTGGTTCCCCCGATGGCACGGGTGGTGCGTGAGGGACGTGTGGTCGAGGTGCCCACCGCGGAGATCCGGCGCGGCGACATCGTCGAATTGCGGCCGGGGGACCGTGTCCCGACGGACGGCGCGGTGACCGAAGGCGAGACCGCCATCGACGAGTCCCTGGTGACCGGCGAGTCACTCCCTGTGACCAAGGGGCCGGGGGCGGCGGTGGTCGGCGGGACGATCAATCAATCCGGGTCCATTCGGTTCGAGGCCACCAAGGTCGGCGAGGAAACGGCGCTGGCGCAGATCGTCAGGCTCGTCGAGGAGGCGCAGTCCTCCAAGGCGCCGGGGCAGCGGCTGGCGGACCGGTGGGCGCAGTACCTGGTGATCCTGGCTGTGGGCGCGGGCATCGTCACCTTCGGCGTCTGGTACGGCGTCATGCGGGAGTCGATGATCGTGGCCCTCACCTTTGCCATCTCGGCGATCGTCATCGCCTGCCCCGACGCCCTCGGGTTGGCCACCCCGACCGCGGTGGCCGTGGGGACGGGGATCGGCGCCCGCCACAACATCCTGATCAAGAACGCGGCCACGCTGGAAGCGGTGTCGCGGATCACGGCGGTCGTCCTGGACAAGACCGGCACGCTCACCGAAGGCCGGCCCCGCATCACCGACGTCGAGGCGGCGAACGGTTTCGGACCGGAGGAGGTGCTGTGGCTGGCCGCGGCGGCCGAGGCCCGCTCCGGTCATCCGCTCAGCAAGGCGGTCCTCGATGAGGCGGAGCGCAGGAAGATCGCGGTGGACGCGCAGGTGAGTGGCTTCGAAAACCTGGCGGGCCACGGCGTGCAGGCGACGATGGAAGGGCGCCGCGTACTGGTGGGAACGGCAAGGTTGATGCGGGATCGGCAAGTGGATCTCACTTCAGTGCAGCCGGTCTTCGATCGTTTGCTGGGAGAGGGCAAGACGCTGATGATCGTGGCCGCCGACGGGCAGGTGGCCGGTGTCGCCGCGGCGGCCGACCCGGTGCGGGAGACCTCGATGCGCGCGGTGGAAGGTCTTCGCCGGTTGGGAATTGAGGTGGCGATGATCACTGGCGACAACCGGCAAACGGCGGAGGCGGTGGGGCGCCGACTCAAGATCGAGCGGGTCTTTGCCGAGGTCCTGCCCGACCAGAAATCCGACTACGTCAAACAGTTGCAGGGCGAAGGAAAGTTTGTGGCGATGGTCGGGGATGGGGTCAACGACGCCCCCGCCCTGGCTCAGGCCGACATCGGCATCGCCATCGGGGCGGGAACCGACGTGGCCATCGAGACCGCCGATGTCGTACTGATGCGCTCGGATCCTGCCGACGTGCTGCGGGCCATCTTCCTCTCCCGCGCCACGGTGACGAAGATGCGGCAGAATCTCTTCTGGGCCTCCTTCTACAACATCCTGGCCATCCCCATCGCGGCCGGCGTGCTCTTCCCGCGATTCGGCATCATGCTGCGGCCGGAGTGGGCGGCGCTGCTCATGTCGGCCTCGTCGGTGATTGTGGCCACCAACGCCGTCTTGCTCAAGCGGGCCGAGCCCCGGCTGCGCGCCATCTAGTCGATGACCCACGCCGAGGCGCTGGCCGCGTTCGTCGTGCGGGCCTCATACGACGACCTGTCCGCGACGGCCCGAGAGCAGCTGAAGATCCGGGTGCTGGACGCGCTCGGCTGTGCGATCGGGGCGCTCGAGGGGGAGCCGGTTCGGCTCCTCCGCGGCCACCTCGAGGACTTCGGCGGAGCCGCGCGGTGCACGCGCATCGGCGGCGGGAGGACGGCTCCGGATCGGGCAGCGCTCTACAACGCCGCTCTGGTGCGCTACCTCGACTTCAACGACAGCTACGTGGCGCCGGGCGAGAGCTGCCACCCCAGCGACAACCTCGGTCCCGTGCTCGCCGCGACGGAGGATGCCGGGCGCACCGGGCGCGAGCTGCTCGCCGCGCTGGCCGTGGCTTACCAGGTGCAGTGCCGGCTCAGCGACGTCGCTCCGGTGCGGGCCCGCGGGTTGGACCAGACGACCCAGGTCTCGTACGCGGTGGCGGCCGGCGTGGCCAAGGCGCTGGGGTTAGACCTGCCCCGGATCGCCAACGCCGTCGCCATCAGCGGTACCGCCTTCAACGCCCTCCGCGTCACGCGCACCGGCCCGTTGTCGCACTGGAAGGGCCTCGCCTACCCGAACACCGCCTTCGGCGGCACCCACGCGGCCTACCTGGCGGCGCGGGGCATCACGGGGCCGCCCCTGGTCTTCGAAGGCAACAAGGGCTTTATGGAAGCCATCGCCGGGCGGTTCGAGATCGACTGGTCCCGGGAGGACCTGGAGCGTGTGACCCGCACGGGGGTGAAGAAATTCAACGCCGAGTACCACTCCCAGCCGACGCTGGAAGGCATCCTGGAGCTCCGCCGTGACTACGCCATCAGGCCCGAGGACGTGGTGGGGATCGAGATCGACACCTTCGACGTGGCCTACCACATCATCGGCGGCGGGGAGGAGGGGGACAAGACGATCGTCCGCACCAAAGAGGAGGCGGACCACAGCCTCCACTACATGACGGCGGTGGCACTGCTGGACGGCCAGGTGATGCCCGAGCAGTACGCCCCGGAGCGGATCCGCCGTGAGGACGTCCAGGCGCTCCTCCGCCGGATCGTGGTGCGGCCGGCGGAGGAGTTCAGCCGGCAGTTTCCCGCGCACATGGCCTGCCGCATCCGCGTGACGCTGCGGGACGGCCACGTCTTCGTCCGGGAGCAGGTGGACTACGAGGGATTCCCCACCCGGCCGATGCGCTGGGAGACGGTGGCGGAGAAGTTCGAGCGCCTGAGCGCGGCCCACACGCACGCCGGGCTGCGCCGCGAGATCGTGGCCGCGGTGGCGGGGTTGGACGGGATTCGCGTCGAGGACCTGACCCGTCTCCTTGCGCGCGTTGGCCGGGTGTCTTGAAAGCTTGAAAGGTGGGACGGAAAGCGAGAACCGCAACAGAATCAGTCGGCGTTTCAAAAGGAGGGTGACTGATGGCCAGGAGAGCAGCGAGGCCCCGGAAGGGGGCGAGCCCAAGGAGCGTCTCCGTAGGGGTGGTGCCGATAGAGAGGTCGCTCCCGTTCATCCGGATGAACGACCGGCCGCCCAAGCCGCGCACCCGCGGGATCACCGAGATCCGCGGCCCCTACTACACGCCCATGGGGACGCGCTACCTCCAGGACGTGCTGGAGACGATGGGCGCCTACGTCGATGCCCTGAAGTTCGCCGGCGGGTCGTTCGCCCTGATGCCGCGGAAGGCCGTCCGGGACCTCATCGACCTCTGCCACGCCCACGACGTGCTCGTCTCCACCGGGGGGTTTATCGAGTATGTGGTGACGCAGGGAGCCGAGGCGGTGCGCCGCTA
>JACQGZ010000333.1 GCA_016199305.1 Armatimonadota bacterium
CGAACTTCTCGAGCGAGTACTGGACGGCGTGAGAGAGGGTGCCGAGGAAGAGCGTCACGCCGTTGCCCTGCGTGATCAACTGGCCGCGCGCGTCGGTCAACCCGGTGGCATAGTCCAGCACCTCGTAGATGATCGTCGACATGCTGGTGCGCTGCAGCGCCACGAACATCTCGTCGCCGATCGCCACCAGGGCATTCTTGATGATTTCCAGCGTGAAGGGATTGATCGGCGCTGGCCGGCGCCGCTGCCTGCCGCTGGACCTCCCGGCACTACTGGGCCTCCCGGCGGGGCCGGCTCTCCGCCGGCGCATGACCGCCTCTCCCCGCTTCATGCCGTCACCGCGATGATCAGGTTGCCGAATCGGTCGGCCTCGGCGCGCTGTCCGGGGAAGAGCACGGTCGTCGCCGCGGGTTCTTCGATGATCGCCGGGCCTTTCACCTTCGCGCCCGGTCCCAGCGCCGACCGTTCGTAGAGCCTCGCCTGCAGGCGTCCGTGGGCGTCGAAGTCCACCTCCCGCTTCCCCTTCGCCGCGGCGCGCGTCGTGCTGCCGCCGCGCCGCCGCCGCACCTTCGGCTTGTCCACGGCGCCGAACGTCGTCAGGTGAAAGTTCACGAACTCGATCGGGGAGGAGAGGCGGAAGGTGTAGTGCTGCTCGTGGAGGCTGTGGAAGCGCTTCTCGATCTCGCCGACCGCCGCCCGATCCATCGCCCCCGCCGGTACCGGGACCTTGACCGTGTGCTCCTGGCCGGCGTACCGCATGTCCGCGTAGCGGTGAAACGCCAGCCGGGCGCGCGCCACGCCCTGCCGGTCGAAATATCCGGCGGCCTCCCCCTGCAGCGTCCCCCAGATCCGGTCCAGGCCATCCCGGGCGAGGGCGTCGGTGCGCATGACAGAGGTCCAGATCAGGTCGTGGCGGAGATCCGTCATCAGCATCCCCCAGGCGGAAAAGACCGCCGGGTTTACCGGAATGAGCACCCGGCTGATGTGCAGTTCGGCGGCCAGGGCGGTGGCGTGCATCGCCCCCGCCCCGCCGAACGCCACGAGGATGAAGTCGCGCGGGTCGTAACCGCGGTGCACGGAGACCAATTTGAGCGCGTTCACCATGTTCGCGTTGGCCAGCCGGATGACGCCCAGCGCCGCCTCCTCCCCGCTGACGCCGAAGTGGCGGGCGATCGGCTCCAGCGCGGCGCGAGCCCGGCCGGCATCCAGCCGGATTTCCCCTCCCAGGAAGTACTCCGGGTTGATCCGGCCGCTCACGACGTTAGCGTCGGTGAGGGTGGGTGCGCCGCCGCCGCGCCCATAACAGGCCGGCCCGGGGACGGCGCCGGCGCTCTCCGGCCCGACGTGCAGGCTCCCGGCGTCATCCAGCCAGGCGATCGACCCGCCGCCGGCGCCGATCTCCACGATGTCCACCACCGGCACCTTGATCGGGTAGCCCGCGGAGGCGCGGGTCCACTCAATCTTGTACTCGGTCGTCACCTTGACCTGACCGCGCTCGATCAGCGAGGTCTTGGCGGTGGTCCCCCCGATGTCCAGGGAGATCAGGTTCCGTTCGCCGATCAGGCGCCCCACCGCGATCGCCCCCAGCACCCCCGCCACCGGGCCCGACTCCACCATGCTGATGGGCGCCCGGCGGACCGCCTCGAAGGTGGCGGTGCCGCCGTTGCTCTGCATGACGAACGCGGTGCCGCCCACGCCGATGCGCCGGAGTTTCTCTTCCAGACGGTCGAGGTAACGGGAGGCGATCGGCTGGACATAACTGTTCAACACCGGCGTGCTCGTGCGCTCGTACTCGCGCCACTCCCGGGTGATCTCGTGGGAGGCGGTGACAAACACCTGCGGCCAGCGTTCGCGGATCAACCGGGCGGCCCGGGCCTCGTGGTCGGGGTAGGCATAGGAGTGGAGGAAGCAGATGGCGATGGCCTCCACCTGTTCGGCCAGCAGGCGCGAAGCCGCCGCCACGACCTCGTCTGCATCGAGCGGGGTGAGGACCTCGCCCTTGTAGTTGACCCGCTCGGCCACCTCCAGGCGCAGATAGCGGGGCACGAATGGCGTCGGCTTCGTGTACGAGAGGTTGTACAAGTCGGGTCGGTTGGCCCGGCCGATTTCCAGGACGTCGCGGAAGCCCCGTGTCGTGATCAACCCCGTGCGCACCCCTTTGCGCTCGGTCAGGGCGTTGATGATCACTGTCGTCCCGTGGACAAACACGTCGACGCCGGCGCCCTCCAGCCCGGCCTTGCGGATCGTCTCGATCACGCCGTGCTCAAAGTCCGGCGGGGTTGTGTCCGTCTTGGACGCGGTAATGCCGCCGGTCCGCTCGTTGAGGGCGACCAGGTCGGTGAAGGTGCCTCCGATGTCGCTGGCGATGCGCACGACGCGGACCCTCCCCTCCTAAAAGATCCTCGGCGTCACCACCCACACCGCCACCACGGGGTCCCGGCCCTTGTTCTCCCAGGTGTGGCGGATGCGGGAACTGAAGTGGATGCTGTCTCCCGGGCCGAGCACATACTCCCGGTCGTCGATGCGCATGGTCAGGGTCCCCTTCAGCACGTAACCAAACTCCTCCCCGGGATGGGCGAACGGCTCCACCGCGGGGTGTTTCGGGGGCAGGGTGACCAGCAGCGGCTCGAAGGTCCGGGAGGGAAACTCCCCGCTCAGACTCGCGTAGGCAATGGGCGATCCCTCCAGACGGAGTGGCCGCCGCTGTCGACGGCGGGTGACGTAATTGGCGGGAACGGGCGGCGGGAAGAAGGCGGAGAGATGGACCCCCAGGGACTCGGCGATAGTGTGCAGGGAGGAGATGGAGAGCGAGGAGTGGCCACGCTCGACCTGGGAGAGGAACGAAATGGATAACCCCGTTTGCCGGCTCAGGTCCCGAAGGGTCAGATTACGCTCCCGGCGCAGTCCCT
Organism: Armatimonadota bacterium; assembly: GCA_016199305.1. Taxonomy (GTDB): domain Bacteria; phylum Sysuimicrobiota; class Sysuimicrobiia; order Sysuimicrobiales; family Humicultoraceae; genus JACQGZ01. The sequence continues at coordinate 2,910 of JACQGZ010000333.1, forward strand.
TGATCTGTTCCCCGAGCCGATCCACAGCGCCTCCGTCCGCGGCTCCCGTGCGGATGTCCGGCGATGAGCGAGGGGTGTCCGATGCCGCGATGGGTCTGCGTCCTGATTCAACGTGACTGAACGGACTCCTCTTGTACTGAACAGGAGCAAAGCCCCGGGAGACGCCGGGAGGGAAGTCTGTGGGACGGGAAGAACCCGTAGCCAGATCCATGCGCCGAGCCTGCATCGTTCTGCTGCTGGCGATTCTGCCGTCGATCCTGCTGCCTGCCGTCACCCCGGCGGTCGCTCAGCCGAAGCCCCCCGCCCCGGTCCGGGTCGTCCTCGACAACGGCCTCACCGTCATCGTCCACGAGAACCACGCCGCCGAGATCGTCACCCTGTACGCCTGGGTGAAGGTCGGCTCGCGCGATGAGACGGAGGAATTGAACGGCGCCGCCCACTTTGTCGAGCACATGCTCTTCAAGGGGACACGCAAGCGAAAGGTGGGCCAGATCAGCCGCGAGGTGGAGAGCCTCGGCGGGATCCTCAACGCCTCCACCTGGTACGATTGGACGTCCTACTACATCGTGGCCGCCGGCCGGTTCTTCGAGAAGATCCTGGACATTCAGGCCGACGCTCTGATGAACTCGACGTTCGATCCGGAGGAGTTCGAGCGCGAGCGGCTGGTCGTGATCGAGGAATTGAGCCGGCGCGAGGACACGCCGTCGACGCGCACTTATGACGTGCTCTCCACGACCGCCTGGACCGTCCATCCGTACAGGCGGTTTCCCGGCGGCACCCGACCGGTCATCCGGGCGATGACGCGCGACGGTCTGTTCGCGTTCTACAAGACCTACTACGTGCCGGGGACGGTCACCGTGGTCGTCGCGGGGGACGTCAACGCGGACGACGTGGTCACCAAGGTCCGGCGGGCCTACGGCGCCTGGCGCGGGGCGCTCCCGCCGCGCCCGCCGGCGTCGCCCGAGCCGGCCTTCACCGCGGTGCGGCGGACCGTGCTGGATCAGGAGGTCCGGGTGACCTCCATGCGACTCGGCTGGCTCGGGCCCGGTGTGCGGGATCGAGACATCTACGCCGCGGATGTGCTGCTGTACGCCCTCGGACGCGGACAGGCCTCGCGGCTGGCCCGTACGGTGCGGGATCGTCTGCGACTGGTCCAGCAGATCGGCGTCTCGTTCGACACCCTGGCCGACCCCGGGCTCTTCACCATCTTCGCGGTGACGGAGCCGGATGCCCAGGGCCGCGCGGAGGAGGCGATACTGGCCGAGATCGCGTCCATCCGGAACGAGGGCATCACCGAGGAGGAACTGCGGCGGGCCAAGACGCTGCTGGAGGGGGAGACGATCGTGGGCACACATACCAGCCGGGGGATGGCCTTTACCCTCGGCGTCTACGCCACGATCGCAGACATGGAGTTCGCTCTCACCTATCTGGACCGCGTCCGCCAGGTCACGCGCGAGGACGTGCAGCGGGCGGCGCAGCGCTTCCTCGACCCGCAGCGCTACGCCATCGCGGTCATCCGTCCGAGGAGGCCGTGAGGATGCGCTCGCGCCTGCTACGGAGCGTCCTGCTGGCGGCACTCCTCCTGGGGCCGCTGGCGGTTGCGCCCATCCCGGTCCTGCACGCTGCGGCCGCGATCTCGAAGGTCGCGCTGCCGAACGGGCTGACCGTGCTGGTCAAAGAGGTGCCGGGCGCGGACCTGGTGGCGGTCGAGGTTCTGATTCGGGCGGGGCCGCG
>JACQGZ010000041.1 GCA_016199305.1 Armatimonadota bacterium
CCCCTACAACGATACCCTCACGGGCAACGGAGCAGTCAACGTGCTCAGGGGCAACGCGGGCAACGATAAGTTGAACGGCCTGGGCGGCAACGACACCCTCTTCGGCGATAGCGGCAACGACAGCATGAACGGCGGAACGGGCACCGACACCTGCAATGGCGGCCTCGGCACCGATACCGCCGCCAACTGCGAGTCGATCGCTAGCGTCCCTTAAACCCAGCCACCGTTTCCCTTGGCCCCTGCCCGATATATGATAGCGGGGATCAGCTTTTATCCGGAGGTGACGATTCAGGTATTCAAGAACGGCGTCCTCGCCCGCTCAATAGCGACTACGGCCAACGAGAGTACACTTTCGTAGCACCCCGCGACGCAGGACCGGAAGTCGATCGATATGCGGTTAGGTCGGTTGAGACTGGGCCTGGCCGCTAGCTCGCTGGCAGTCGCCGTCAGCCTGATCTCGTGTACCGGCGGCGGGGCCCCTGAGCCAACTCCGTCACCGTCACCGGCGCCATCTCCCGTCGCTATGCCCAGCCCTCCCGCAGCAGCCTCGGATCAGATCATTGACCTGGCCTCGACAGCGCCCCTCATCACCATCTTCGCCGGCGACACTGGCGACCTCAGGTCGGATCAGCCCGCCCTCGCCCTTGGCGACTTCAACGACGACGGCATCGACGACATCCTGGCCGGCGCCCGCTTCGCTGACGGCCCCGAAAACGGCCGCCAGGACGCCGGCGAGGCGTATGTCTTCTTCGGATCCCGTCGGCCAGGCAGGACAATAGACATCGCAGCGGGCGAGCAAGATATGACGATCCTGGGCGCCCGCCCAGGGGACAACCTGGGCTTCTCCGCCGCCGCCGTGGACATCAACGGGGACGGCATCGACGACATCATTCTGGGGGCTCTATCGGGCGGTGCGCTCGAAGCCAACTCCGGACGGCCCGGGGCCATGTACGTCATCTTCGGCCGTGCAGGCCTGCCGGCCAGCCTGGACCTGGCCGAGCCGCAGGCTGATGTGACTATCGCCGGCGCCAGCGACGGGGGCTTCTTCGGCGACTCCCTCGCCTCGGGCGACGTTAACGGCGATGGCCTAGCCGACCTTATAGTAGGAGCCACCTTTGACTCCTACACCCCCGAGGCTGATTCTGCACGAGGGCGCGGCGGCGCGACCCACCTTTTCCTCGGCCGAAGGGACTGGCCGGACAAGATGGCCGCCGGGCAGGACAGCGACGCCGTCGTGCTGGGAGCTGAGGAGTTCGATGAGCTAGGAGACTTCGTCGCCAGCGGCGATATCAATGGGGACGGCCTGGACGACATCATCATGACCGCTGAGGCCGCCGACGGCCCCCAGGACGCCCGGCCCATAGCCGCTGAGGTGCACGTCCTCTACGGCGCCAAGGACCTCCTGCGCACCTACCGGATAGCCGATGGTGACCAGGACCTCTGGATCGCAGGAGCCGATGAGAACGACACTCTCGGCTTCACCCTGGCCGTGGGAGACCTGGACAGCGACGGCATCGATGACCTCCTGATGACCGCCCGCCTGGCCAGCGGCCCGGACAACACGATCCCCCAGGCGGGGGAGGCGTACATATTATATGGAAGGCCCGCCCTCCCCGATTTCATCGACCTGCTTGACCCTCCGGACTACATCGCCGCCTACCACGGCCCCAGCCCGGCTGACTTCTTGGGCTCCAGCATCGCCATCGCTGACCTCAACGGTGACGGCGGCAACGAACTGCTCCTCGGGACGGGATTCGGCGACGGTCCTGACGATAGCCGCTTCGACGCCGGGGAACTCTACATCCTGGACCCCAGGGATGCCCGCGGCTTCACCAGCCCGGAGGCGAGAGGTCATCTGCTTACGATCTACGGAGGCGCCCCGCAGGAGCGCTTCGCCTCCTCCCTCGCTGTGGGAGACATCAACGGGGATGGCAGACCGGAGATCGTCGCCGTGGCTATGGACGCCGACGGCCCCGACGGCGATCGTTCCGGCGCCGGCCGCATCTACGCCCTGACCGCCACCCTTCCCGACCGCTAGGGCGACCAGGCGGGATACGAATCCGCCGCCGAGTCGTCGGTCAAGCGGCGCAGGTCGGAGCCGTCCCTGCGCATTATGTAGATATCCGACTGCGGCTCCCCAGCGACCAACACCGCCAGCGCCAGCCACTCACCATCGGGAGACCACGCCGGCTCCAGGTCGATGTCGGCGCTATTGGTGAGGTTGAAGTCCGCTTCGCTCTCCAGGTCCCGGACCCACACATCGTGAATCCCATTACGTACGGAGCGGTAGGCGATGTAGCGCCCGTCCGGAGACCAAACCGGCTCCACGTGGAGCGCCGGCGGATCGCCCACCACCACCTCAATCTGGGAGCCATCGGCGCCGATCGTGCACACCTGCCCTACCTGGCTGGAGGCGCCGGCCGAATAGTAGGTGATCCTGGAGTCGTCCGGGGACCAGCCGCCCGGGAACGCCCCGGTTCGGCAAGGCTCATCGCCTGCCGGCCGCGCCTCCAGGATTACAGTTGGGTCACCGCCAGTCGCGTCGATAACGGCCAGGTCCACGCCACGCGTATAGGCTATCTTCGCGCCGTCGTTTGACCAGCGGGGATCGATCCCCCCTTCGAGGGGCAGCGTCAGCTGCTTCACGTTGCCCCCGTCAGAATCCATGACGAACAGCTGGTTGCCGCCGTTTCGGTCTGAGACGAAGGCGATCCGGCTGCCGTCCGGCGCAAAGCTGGGGTCGAAGTCGTCGGCCGGGTTGTTGGTCAGGTTCCGCTGGTCGGAGCCGTCCGCGTTCATCACGTATATCTCGCGATTATCGTCTCGGGAGGTCACGAAGGCGATCTTCCCCGCCGGCTCCGATTGGCCACCGGCGGGCGGCGGGGTAGCCGGCGATGACACAGTGGGGGTAAGAAAGGGCAGCGGGGGCAGCGTCGGCGTCGCGTCCGGACCGTCATCCCCGCTGCCGCAGGCGAGGCTTACGGCCAGCGCCGCGGCCAGCCCGATGATACAGATTGCGCTCCCTATTTGCACTGCCCTCCCTCCGCCGGCCAGTAGCTTGTCACATCATCATATCCAGCCACCTCTGGAGGCGCAATGCTGAAAAATTTACGTAGCTTTCATTCGCGCAGCAAGCGGACGAAGGGGCTTGACAAATGCCGGGCCATGCGTATGATAAAGGAAATTCGTATTGATTACGTAAAGCGGGGGACCAGCTACATAGGGGAATAGCAGCCTAAGAGGTTGAGCCGGAGCGGCGATAGTTAAGCCCAAAGGGAGGGGTTATATGGTATCGTCGGGATTGCGCCCGACCCGCGTTGTATCCCTGTCTGCTGGTATTATCATGGCTTCTGTTCTGCTTCTTCTTTCCCAGGGCGACCACTCCACACAAGCCAAGGGCAACTTCAACCCCACCTACTCCGTTAGCCTCTGCAACTCCCTCACCGGCCATCCTAACGGTACCCTCAACGGCGCCGCCGGCTGCGCCGACGTCCTCACTACCGGCGCCAACCCGAACCTCACCACCAACTTCGGGGTTCCCGTAGGCGACCTCAACTTCGGCTTCCTGGCCGTCATGTTTGACGGGGACTTCACCATCGCCGCCGACGCGGCG